>JARRRC010000057.1:8631-11629 GCA_037381105.1 Desulfobacterales bacterium | reverse complement strand
GTGTCCGTCCAGAGAGCCGAAGGTTCCGCCGGCCAGATGGTCCGGCGCATACAGCGGATATTTTTTCTTGATCTTTTCCGGTGTCCACCATGCCACTTGGCAGCCGAGACTTTTCTGTAAGGAAAGCCCTGCTTCGGCCGCCCGTTTCCCTGAATGGTCCACCAAAAAAAGATTACCTTCACGTCGAAAGGCGATGTTCGGCCGCTGATCGTCAACCGCCAGTTCTTCTTCGAATTTCTCCAGCACGTCAAAGGTAAATTGTGATATCCGGATGTTTTTTTCGAAACTGAACTGGATGCGGACATTGGCCATGGAAAGAGTGGTCGACGCCATGGAATAGGTGGGATCCTTTTCCACAACAACCACGTCGAGCCGGGCATCGGCTTGCTTCAGATAATAGGCGGCAGCACTTCCCATAATACCTCCGCCGACGATCACGACATCACAAGTGTTATGGTTCATTGTTTTTTCTTAGTACTGGATTAAGGTGTAAGCAATTAAAAAAACGAATAACCTCTAATCGGGTTTTAAACCGATTGGGATATAAACGAAAAGATCAATTATAAACCATATACCTAAGTTGAGCTTAGAATATATTTATTTGCTTGTTGATGCAAGTTTGATTCGGGATTCATTTTAATGTGACCCGGATAATAAATACTATATATAGTATGATTTATTTATTGACATACTAAATAGGATGTTTTATAGGGAAAAACATGGGGCTTTGAATTTGTTTTTCTCCTTCAAAATATTCAAAGGTTTTGTCTATTTAAAGACGAAATGGTTCAAATTCAGCGACTTTTCTTGCGAACCCCTGTCCGGCTCATTCACTGCCTTGCCAATACAATAAAGGAATCGGCTAGTGGAAAATACCGTTATATCCGGCAATAAGGATAGACGATTGGGCATTGACAGACGTATCTTTTCTTACACGCTATGCATTCCGGAACAAAGATCCGGCCAAGACCGCAGGAAAAGGTGCGACCGCGATGTTGACCCGGCGGAAGGCACAGATATAACACAGGGATCAAAACGATAGTGCAATCATTCTACCCTGAATCTTGCATACGGAGATCGTGTTATCGGGGGCTTTGCAGCCCCCCGACCTTTGCGACATTTGGTTGACAGGTGAAAAAAATCAAAGCAGTTTGAATTTCTTCTTTTTCTTGGCGGATCCGCCGAACATGAATCCAATAAGAAAAACGCCTGCTCCTGCTGCAAAGGATTGAAGTTTTTTGGATATCACGGGACTGGTGTTGTTTTTCTTAAGACTTGTGAGATCAGCGTTCAGTTGGGTGTTTAATTTCTTCAACCGCTTTGTTTCTTTGACCAGTTCTTCCGTGTTTTTTGATTGCGACAGGAGATCTTTGTACTTTTTATCCAGCTCGATGAGGTCACGCTTGGCCTTGGCGGCAAATTTTTGATTTGTAATAATTTCCTGCTCCAACTCGCTGATTTTTTCTTCATATTTTTTATTCGTTCCCGAATCAGTGGTTAATTGTTCTATTTTCTTTTTCATATCTTCGATAATCAGAGCATTGGGTTTTTTTGAAACAAGATATTTTGCCAAAACCCAACCTTCAAGACCGTCCGCTGTCTTAATTTTTAAATAATCTCCTTTGTCTTCAAGGACATCCACCGGTGTCGGTGTTTTAATATATCCGAGGACAGCGGCATTTTGCTGTTCTCCATCCCTAACAGAAATAACAAGAATGTCGGAAACATATCGTGTCTCGGCATGCAGTGACGCAACGAAAACGGCCGTAATGAAAACGACCGCATAAAGGATTATCGAGAGGGTTTTTCTGACTGTCATCCGATTCATAATAGCACCTATTTTGTTTGTTTTTCTATAAGCTGTCTCAAGGGTAAAGGATACGTTTGACTCTTTTTGACCAGAGCCGGTAACCTTAACTCTTCGGGAATGCCACGGGGTGAAGAAAATTCGGGATAAGTCTGATATTCGACGCTTTTCCATAAAACATCCGGCAGGTTCCACGCTTTCAGCAAAAGGGATCCCAATTGTGCCTGGTCCAGAACCTCCATCAGCGCCGCTATCTTTGGATTCTGATTTTTAAGCAACTGGATAACAATTTGGCCGATTTCGTGCAAAAGACCGAAAGAAGCCATCTCGGCCGGGTGACCCAGGCGCGATTCCAAGGAGAGCATAAACGCAATGTGGGAGACAATTTCAGAATGAAGATGCAGGGCCTTAAATTTCTCCGTGTTCGGCATGGTGCGGCGAATACCTTCGGAAATAACGATCTGATAAATTTGCTCAAATCCAAGCAGAACGACGGCATGGTGAATATCGGAGATCTTTTTCTGAAAACTGTAAAACGCAGAGTTGATGGTTTTCAACACTATGGCAACAAGCGCAGGATCACGCTTGATTTGTTCCACGAGGTCTTTTGTCAAAAGTTGACCGGATAAGGTCGTGGCAAACGCGGGCAATCGTGGTACTTTTTGGATTATACTGTGGATCATTTCAGAACGGTGAAAACGCGTATCCACTTGGGAACGATAATCGAAAATGTCTTGTTCCAGCTGCCGGTTCTTTTTGAAAAGGTTATTTTCGTTCTTTTGAATCCTTCGGATCCTTTCAGCATACAGGTGTGCCAGGCGTCTATAAACGGACAGTTGTGTTGCATCATTTAAGCTGTCTATGGTTTTCTTATCCAATACCATGATACGCGCCGGTTCCGCGGCGATGAAGGAAATCGCCTCCAATGGATCACCGTTAAAAGCGGTTTCTTCGATCCAGTCTCCTTTTGAAAAAACATCAATGGTTTTTGGATGCGTTTTTGCGTCTTGCACGAGGTTCAATCTCCCGTCCAAAACAACATATGCCCTCTGATCGGCTTCATTTTCTCTCATTAACATATCGCCGGCTTGGAATTTTTTAATTGTCGCCCGACGGGATATTTCAATAATTTCTTTTTCGCTGAGCGCGTTAACATCGTGTAATGCGTCTTTTGAAGGTGCTATTTTTAAT
>JARRRC010000057.1:0-8599 GCA_037381105.1 Desulfobacterales bacterium | reverse complement strand
TTAAACAAATTACAGTCTGCCGACCATTATCATATTGTTTAGATTAACGTATAATATCATATATTTCAGTACATTGAAAGTAAAAGTGTTAAAATATGGAAAATGATAATACGCACACTATGGTTTTAATATCGGCATGTTTCGTATGGAACTTAACTTTTGCGGATGTTTGACCGATAACACGTTATAATGTTGTAAAAAAGGCAAACCTTTCAAAGGAGCGGGTTTTTATTTTTACAGGAGGTGATAAATCATGAAGTTGTTGTTTTATTTTGGTATCTTCTGTGTGTTTTTTCATTTCTATCCATTTTATACTTTTATCCTGTTATGGGGCGTGGTATGGATTATATTTGTTGCGCTGTGTTGGGATATGGGAGTCGAACTGGTGCGCATTCATGAAAACCAAAAGATTGAATGAGGGCTGCCATGATCGCCAAAACATGACCTGAATTTTGCATGTCAGTGAATAACAAGGATATCTATAATGACCGCAGACTCGAAAAGGATTTTGTTTGTAGATGATGATGAATTTCAAAGAGAGTCAATGAAAGACATACTGATGATGTTGGGATACGATGTCGAACTCGCCAAAAACGGCGATGAAGCTTTGGAAATATCCCGGAAGGAACCGTTTCCATTGATTATAACCGATCTGTCGATGCCGGAGATGGATGGTACGCACTTATGCAGACAGATTAGAAGAATGAATAAAACCGCCGTTATTTATGCATTTTCCGGATACCTTGCGGAAGTGGCGGCGGATCAGCTTAAATCGGCGGGATTTGATGGTCATCTATGCAAACCGGCCAACATTGAAATACTAAGACACGCCATAGAAGGTGCATTCGAAAAAAACCATCATCGCCGAAGTCGGACGATGAAACCGCATTCGTAGTTTTAGAAATTTATTGACTCAAATTTCTCACCCGGATAATTTTGTCTTAAAGAATATTCCTTTCCATCGCATTACAACCCTGTTAATCCGGAGGTGCCCATGAAAGCAGCCCGCCCTGTCCGTTACACCCTTCGAATAGAGCCCGACCTCGTTCGTTTTTGCTTTTCCGGAAGGATCGAGATCGAGCTCGAATCCGGCCGGCCGGTCGATCATGTTATTCTGAATATCCTGGAACTGGCTGTATGGAGTTGTACGCTCAAAGTAAACGGCAATACCCTTTTATGCTCTTTTCAGGTCGACCCGAAAAAAGAGGAACTGAGAATCGATTTTCCCCGGACTGCGGAGGGCGTATTCTTTTTGGTCATCGAGTACCAGGGATGGATCAACGAAAAGATGGCCGGATTCTACCGCAGCACATATAAGGATAACGACGAAATCCGTTTCATCGCGGTGACGCAGTTCCAGGAAAGCGACGCTCGCCGTGCCTTACCCTGCATGGATCATCCATCTGAAAAGGCGGTTTTTGAGGTGGAAATGATTGTAGCCGAGGATCTTGCGGCGCTGTCCAACGGACCGATGGAGTCGGAGGAAGCGCTGTCCGGCGGGAAGCGGCGGGTTCGCTTTAAACCCACACCGCCCATGTCCACCTATCTTTTGTTTTTCGGTGTCGGAGCATTTCATATCCAGACGGATAAGACGGATCCAAGGGTCCGATCCGTGATTCTGCCGGGCAGAGAACATTACGATCGATTCGGTCTGGATTTCGGAAGAAAGGCCCTTCATTTTTGTGAAACCTATTACCGGATTCCTTATGCGCTGGACAAAATGGACCTGATTGCCGTGCCTGATTTTGCCTTTGGCGCCATGGAAAACTGGGGAGCCATAACCTTCAGAGAAAATTTGATCCTTCACTACCCGGGAGCGACTTCCAGATCCGGTGAAATGAGTATTTGCAATGTCATTGCCCACGAAATCGCCCATCAGTGGTTCGGAAATCTGGTCACACCGTCCGATTGGAAATACCTGTGGCTCAATGAAAGCTTTGCGACTTTTTTTGCTTATGGAGTTGTGGACCATTACCATCCCGAATGGCAGATCTGGGATCAGTTTCTACTGGGACAAACCGCATCGGCCATGAGACGCGACGGTCTGACCGACACTTGTGCCATCGAAATTCCCGGTGGCGAACACGTGGTCATCAACACCAGTACAGCACCCATTATCTACAGTAAAGGGAGCAGTATATTACGTTTGGTACAGGAATACATCGGCAGGGAAGATATGAGAAAAGGATTGGAGCACTATCTGAAAACTTTCGAATATTCGAATGCCGCCAGCCACCATCTCTGGGAAGCCCTGGAAGCGGTTTCCGGAAAACCGGTAACCGCTTTGATGAAATGCTGGATCGAACAACCCGGACATCCCCTCATTCAAGCCCGACGAGAGGGGCGCATTCTGACTTTGACCCAGAAACGCTTCACCTACCTTGAAAAAACATCCGATCAAACCTGGCTGGTTCCGATTACCATCTCGGCATATAGCGAATCCGGCGGACCGAGGATGATCTCGATCTTTTTGGAAAAACAATCCACACAGGTCGATTTGGGGGCCGATACCCTGGCTTACAAGATTAATGCCGGGCAGACCGGCTTCTACCGGGTATCGTATCAAACACCGGAAGATCTTTCGGCTGTCGGCCGATGGGTTGCCGATAACGCGTTGTCCCCTGAAGATCGATGGGGTCTTCAAAATGACCTGTTTGCACAGGTGCAAAGCGGTACGGCCGCCATGGAAGATTATCTGGCGTTCCTGGATTATTATCAAAACGAGGATGCCTATCTTCCCTTAAGCAGCATCGCCGACAACCTGTTTCAGGCCTATCTGATTTTCAATGACTCCCGCCGGAAAGCCATTCGTTCCATCGGAAGATCAATGCTTGAAAAAACCCTGGTTCGTATCGGACATCTCCCATTGTCCGAAGAGCCCGTAACCACGTCTTTACTCAGGGATCAAATTCTTTTGCATGCCGTAATTTACGGGGCGGGCACGGCAACCGATTTTTTGAACAATCGGTTTAAGGCATTGTTCGAGGGTGAGGCGGTCCATCCGGATATTCTAAAAAGTGTTCTCATGGCCGGCGCCATGGCAGGAGGAGAGGACACTCTGAAATGGCTTATCCATCGTTTTGAATCCTGTCACAGCGAGCATGAACGAATCGAAATCCTTACGGCCATGGGGTGTTTTCAGGACCCGGATCTGGTCTGTGAAGCGCTCGAATATGCATTGGAAGAAGTGCCGGTCAGAAACCGATTCGTTCCCATCGTATCGGCGTCTGCGAATCCTCGTGCGGCCGATGCCATGTGGGAGTGGTTTAAGGGGCATATCGACTCACTGGAGATGCTTCACCCCCTTCTGTACGAGCGGGTCATCGCCGGGATCGTTCCGGTGTCCGGCCTGTCAAACCCCGATGACGTCAAAGAGTTTTTCAGGTGGTATCTCGAACAAAAGCCTCATCTTAAAGCCGTGGTGCAAATGAGCCTGGAGCGGTTGGAAATTCATCACCGAATGCGGCACGCTGAAAGCTCAAGGCTCAAAGCTGAAAGGTGAAAGGCGAAAGGATCAAGGATTGAAGGATTAAAAATTTAAAATGAAGAGTTGATAATAATCCAAACTCTTTCCTCTTTCCGATTTTCTAATTCCTATCCACCGTTACACCATATTCAGATACTTGCCCTGGGCGTACAACTGTTTCGCCAGCCGAACCGTAGCCTGGTCGACCATTCGACCTTCAACCGCTACGGCCCCGAGTCCATTTTCCTGTGCTTCCTTGTGAGCGGCCAGCACTTTTACGGCTCTGTCGATATCTTCTTTGGATGGAGAAAAAGCCTGCTGAATGATGTCGATCTGGTCGGGATGAATCGACCATTTCCCGTCGTATCCAAGGGCACAAGCCACTGCGGCGCTTCGTTGGAGTCCATTTGAATCTTTGAAGTTTCCGTAGGGCGCGTCGATGGCCAAAAGCCCATGGGCCTTGGCGGCCATGACAATTCTGCTCATCTCAAAATTCCAGCGGTGGCCGGGATAAATTTCTTCTTCTTTTTCACCGTGTCCGGAAATGGAAATCAGGCGTGCACCGATGGATGCCGAGTAATCAACGATGCCGAATACCAGTGTGATCAAACGGTCACTGGCTCTGGCGATACGAGAAACCTGCTCCAGGCCTTCGGCGCTCTCGATGATGGCCTCGATGTTGATGCGATTTGAAAATCCCTTTGCCCCTTCAATGCCGTCGAGCATTCGGCAGACAAAATAAATATCTTTGGGATGATTGACTTTGGGAACCACTACGGCATCGATTTTCGGGCCGGCCGCTTCAACGACCTCCAGAAGATCCCGGTAACCGAAAGGGGTATCCAGACCGTTGATCCGAAAGGTAACCGTGGTCTCCTGCCAGTCGAGTGTCCGGATGGATTGAACGACGCTGTTCCGGGCCGATGCCTTGGCTTCTAAAGGAACGCTGTCTTCCAGATCGAGCATAACCACATCCACATGCTGTTGAGACGCTTTGACATGCATTTTTTCGATGTGTCCGGGAACGGAAAGCGTTGATCGTCTTGGTTTCATGATGTTTGTCTCCTACAGGTTGATCGATAAACGTCCGCGCTTTGAGGAACCGCCTTAAAAATCAGATACCTGAAGTCGACGATGATGTCAAATGCCATTAATTTGACATGGTGTTGTCACCGAATGAGGATTGAAATGGCCTGAATTTCACAACTATTTGATATAGTAATAAAAAAATATGTCCTGCTTCCTGGCATAAATATTGCTAAATATTGATGCGATCAACATTTCGAGCTATTTTTGCTGGGTCAGTGAAAGGAGTACCCCATGCGAAAGCGTTATATCCTTGTTACGATCATCGGTATGGCTTTGTTTTTGCCGCTCCGCGTCGATGCCGGCGACTTTGTCAATATCGGCGTTTCCCTCGGTTTAACGGGGAAATATGCCGAAATGGCCGATATGCAAAAAAAGGCGTATTTGCTCTGGGAAGACCGGGTAAACCATAACGGCGGTTTGATGAATAAAAAAGTTAAAATGATCATCGAAGACGACAACAGCAATAAAAACACGGCCGGGAAGATTTATAAACGTTTTATCGAAAAAGACCGGGTAGATTTTGTCATCGGACCTTACTCCAGTGAGCTGACCGGTGCGATCATGCCGGTCGCCGAAAAATACGGTTATCCTGTCATTGCGGCCGGCGGAGCCTCCGATACCTTGTGGCACAAGGGATATACGCAGATTTTTGGAATATTTATTCCGGCCAGCCGGTATACCGTGGGCTTTTTAGAGATGGCCGCAATGAACGGGCTAAATGACATTGCCATTGTTTACGCGGATGATTCATTTTCAAAGAGCATTGCTCAAGGCGCTGAAAAATGGGGGACAAAATTCGGTTTGAATATTTCTCTTTTTGAAAAATTTAAACAGGGGACCCATGATCTTACGGAGCTTGCCTTGAAGGTTAAGACCGCGAATCCGAAAGCGCTGATTGTTTGCGGCCATTTCGACGAGTCCGTAGATATGATGGTATCTTTAAAGAAAATCAACTGGCGACCTAAAAACTACTATGCGACGGTGGGGCCTGCAGTACCTGCATTCTATGAGAAACTTAAAAATGATGCGGAAAGGGTGTTTTCATCCTCTCAATGGGAGCCCGAGGTAAAATATGGGCCTGATGATCACAAAACATTTCTGGAACCCTTCATAAAAAAGTATAACATCAGACCCTCTTATCATGCCGCCATTGCATTTGCCGCATGTCAAATTCTTGAAACGGCGGTCCGAAAAACCCATTCTCTGGATCGAAAAAAGATCAGAGATGTCCTGGCAACAATGGATGCAATGAGTATCATCGGCAGATACGGAGTGGATAGCAACGGTATGCAGATAAAGCATTTTCCCATTAATATTCAGTGGCAAAACAGGGAGAAAAAGGTGGTATGGCCCGAAGAAATCGCCAAATCAGCGCCCATCATTCAATAATACCCTTCAAGCGAATATTCTCAAGCCTTTCTTTCAGGGTTATCGTTCCCGGTGTTTTGTTCATGCTGGTTTCCGGAACGATTTTATTTGTTCTGTTGATCGCCCTTTTAAATGATTTTGTCCAGACAAACATTAAAAACGATATGAAAGGAATGGCAAGGGATATTTACGGCATCGGAGACAATGCGATTGATGATTTGATAAAAAAGGGTGCGCTTTCAAATGCCGTGGCCATAAAAATAAAAAAAGCCAAGACAACCGGCATCATCAGCGATTTTATGAGGGAGAATGACCTGATGGGAGTGATCATTGCAAACCACACGGAAATTCTCCATTCTCAAGATACTCCGGAATTTTATATTCGATATTTATCTGCGCCTGAAAATGAAGTTTTTGCCCGTCGCATAGAAGAAAAGAACTATTACCTGTACCATTTTAAGTTTGAACCCTGGCACTGGCATATTATTCTCGTGAAAAACGCCGTGGCATACTCCAACCTGATCAATGAAATTAAATCGACCTATCTTATTATCGCAATGATACTGATAAGTTGTACGATTCTAATCCTCTATTATCTGCAGCGAAATATCAATTCACCGGTAAAAGAGATAATTACCGCCCTTAACGAAAATAAGCAACCGCGTTATAAAGGGATCCATGAGTTCGAGTTCCTTTCCCAACATATCGCATCCATGATGACTTCACTTCAAAACAAAAGCCGGCAGGCGGAAGCGGCCAGTCGAATTAAATCTGATTTTCTGGCAAACATGAGCCATGAGATACGAACGCCCATGAACGGTATCATCGGTATGCTTGAGCTTCTGAAAAACACGGGCCTGACATCCGAGCAGCAAGAATTTGCCACATCCATGAGCCGAAGTGCCGACGGCCTTTTATCGATTATCAACGACATTCTCGATTTTTCAAAAATCGAAGCAGGAAAACTCGACTTGGAGATGATCGATTTCGATTTAAGGACCACCCTTGAAGACATGAGCGATATACTGGCATTAAAGGCCCAGGAAAAGGGGCTGGAATATATTTGTATGATTCACCATGACGTTCCTTCCCTTTTGCGTGGTGATCCCGGTCGTTTGCGTCAGATCATCGTTAACCTCGCAGGCAACGCCATTAAATTTACAGAAAACGGAGAGGTGGTCATTCGAGCCCTCCTTGAACATGAAGATGCGGATCAGGCCTTCATCCGTTTCAGCGTTTCGGATACAGGGGCGGGTATTCCTCAGACCGGCCTGGAACGGCTTTTCGATAAATTTTCTCAGGTCGACAGTTCCACTACCCGAAAATACGGAGGAACCGGTTTGGGGTTGACGATATCGAAACAGCTTGTCGAAATGATGGGGGGTGACATCGGTGTGGAAAGCCGGGAAGGCAAGGGATCCCGGTTTTGGTTTACAGCTGTTTTAAAAAAACAGCCTCTGGAAGAGAAATCGATGGTCGCCGGCGAAGATATCAGGGGAAAGCATGTGCTCATTGTCGATGACAACGAGACCAATCGCCTGGTTCTAAAAGAACAGCTAACTTCCTGGGAGTGCCGGTATCAAGAGGTTTCCGGCGGGCTTGAAGCTTTAAAAGCACTTCGCTGCGCCGTTGCCGATAAAGATCCCTTCGAAATAGCCGTCATAGACATGCAGATGCCGGAAATGGACGGAGAAACGCTGGGACAAAAAATCAAGCAGGACCCTGACCTGAAACATACCACGCTGGTTATGATGACCTCGCTGGGTAAACGGGGCGATGCCCGGCGATTCAAAGACATCGGATTTTCCGCCTATTTAACCAAACCCATCAAACAGTCGCAGTTCTATAATTGCCTGGCTATGATTTCAGGTTTGAAAAAAGAAATATCTCAAGATCGATCTTCGACCATTGTCACCCGGCATTCCATTGCCGAGTACGAAAAACACAAGGTTCGACTTCTTTTAGCCGAAGACAATGAGATCAACCAAAGAGTTGCTCTGGGTATTCTTAAGAATTTCGGATACCGAACCGACGTTGTTTCCAACGGCAAAGATGCGGTAAAGGCGATGGAAAAGATCCGTTATGACATGGTGTTGATGGATTGCCAGATGCCGGAGATGGACGGTTATGCGGCAACCAGAGAGATCCGGAGTCCTCAGACCAGGGTGTTGGACCCCAATACACCGATTATTGCAATGACCGCTCATGCGATGAAAGGAGACCGCGAAAAATGCCTGGCGGCCGGTATGGATGACTATATTTCCAAACCGGTGCATCCGGAAAAACTTCTTGAAGTGATCGAAAAATGGCTTGACGGGCCGAAAAGACCGCAGCCGGATGAATTGCCCGTTAATGTTCAACCGACAAATCATATTCTTGACATGACCGGATTCCTTAACCGTTTGTTAGGCGACAAGAAACTTGCCGGCGAAATCCTCGATGGATTTATGGCGGATGTTCCGTTGCAGGTTCATCAATTGAAAAAAGCAATCGAAAAAGGGGATGCATTTTCGATCCGGGAGCAGGCCCACAGCCTCAAAGGCGCCTCGGCCGATGTGGGCGCCATGGCACTGGAAGAGATCGCCTTACAGATCGAGCATGCCGGCAAGGCGGAAGATCTGAAGAGAGCAGGCGCTCTCATTTCGGAATTGGTCTTGCAGTTTGAGATCTTAAAAA
>JARRRC010000056.1:0-8611 GCA_037381105.1 Desulfobacterales bacterium | reverse complement strand
GTTTTTTGCCGGGTACCGATTCGGTGAATAAAATCACTATCATACCCAGAGGCCGCGCAGCAGGCGTTACCTGGTTTTTGCCCGAAGAAAGAGATTTTAAATATAAGGATCAGCTGGAAAGCGAATTGTCGGTTGCTTTCGGCGGACGGGTGGCCGAAGAAATCGTTTTCAACCGTATCAGCACCGGTGCGGCAAATGATATCAAGCAGGCAACCGATATTGCACAAAAAATGATACGGAGCTGGGGGATGAGCGATAAACTCGGTCCGCTTTCCTATGCCAAAGAAGAAGAACACATTTTTCTCGGAAGGGAGATCGCTCAGCACCGGGATTATTCCGAAGAAACTGCGAGAAAAATTGACGCTGAAATCGATACGCTGATTGAAAGAGCCTATGAACGCGCAGTGAAAATTTTAAGAGAAAATTTGGATATTCTTCATGCGCTGGCGGATCGTCTCCTTGAAAAAGAGACCGTTTTGGGAAAAGAGCTTGATGAGCTCATTCTCTCCATGAGACCGGGATTTGAGTTCCCGTCAAAGGAGATGAAAAGCGAAGAATCGGTTGACGAGAGCGGCAAGGGAGTTGAAGAAGAACAAATAGAGACCAAAGCGGAATCCGGAAACGATAAGGCGGCACCTTAGTTTTAAGTTCCACCCTAAATGAGTGTAAACAAAACCGATAAGGATTTTAATGTCTTAATTTTAATGAATCATCCGGCGATTTGAACAATTTTTAATATCTCTACCACCAGTTAGATATGAATTCTGCAATTTTATATCGATTTTGTTTTCCCTGCGGGAAAGCCGGGGATACCCTATCTCCTTCGTTGCCGAGGGTTCGCGGTAGATGACTACAGCTTCACCCTCGGTCGCCTTGGATCTGGGGCATCCTCGGCTTTCACTCAATTAGGGTTCCACATTTTCGAAGATGAAAAATTTCACTTTTGCATGGGGCAAACACCGCTTGGATCTTGGTCGGCGAACCTGTATTATGGGCGTGCTGAATGTCACTCCGGATTCATTTTCAGACGGGGGAAAATTTTTTACGGTTGATGACGCGGTGGTTCAGGGATATCAGCTATTTGAAGACGGTGCAGACATCCTTGATATTGGCGGAGAATCGACGCGGCCGTTTTCGGATGCGGTATCAGTAGAAGAAGAAATTAAAAGAGTTGTTCCAGTCATTGAAAGGCTTTCAAATCGGATATCGATTCCGATCTCCATAGATACCACCAAAGCCGATGTGGCCGAACAGGCCATAAAAGCGGGTGCATCAATGATCAATGACGTATCGTCACTGCGTTTCGATCCTAAAATGGCAAATATCGCGGCAGATTACGGGGTCCCTGTAATTTTAATGCATATGCTCGGGAACCCGAAAACCATGCAGATAGAACCTAAATATGATGACCTTATATCCGAGATTAAGACATTTCTTGAAAATGCAATAAACAGGGCCGAAAACAGAGGCATTTCAAGATCAAAAATCATCATTGATCCGGGGATTGGTTTCGGGAAAACCTTTGATGACAATTTATTATTGATTAAAAACTTGCATGAGTTCAGGACGCTCAATGTTCCCATTCTGGTCGGAACTTCAAGAAAGGCGTTTATTCGAAAGCTCCTTAAAGATGAACCCATGGAAAATGTCCATCCCGACTCAAGGATCGTGGAGACCGGTACGCAGGCTTCAATAGCCGCCGCCGTTTTGAACAGTGCTCAAATCGTACGGGTTCATGACGTTGCCAATACTCGTATCACTGTAAAAATAATTGATGCCATAAAAAATGCGCGGCACTTTCCAAAGGAAATAAGCTGCTAAAACTTAGTGATGACGAACCCCGGCCGCTTTTCTAATTTAAATTACCGATATCTAATAGCGGTTTTGCTGTTTGCATTGGTTGTAATCGGTGGTATTTTATTCGTTTCTTATGCATCCGTCCAGGAAGCCGACCTATTTATTCCGATAGATACAGAGAAAATTCCGGAAGGATTGATCGTAACCAACATTCCATTTAAAGGCATAGAGGTGCGCGTCCGCGGCTCGAAATCAACCATAAGATCACTTTCTGATCTGAAGATACGGTATACGCTAGACCTTTCCAAAGTCGATGTCGGTGTGAATACCATACCTATTCATGAAGCTCGGTTTCCCTTTCCCAAAGGTGTTTCAATTTTAAAAATAAATCATGATGATATCACCGTTAAAGTGGAAAAAGAAATTAAAAAGAATCTTCCTGTCCATATTTCTTTGACCGGAAAGCCTGCCAAAGGGTTTGAGGTCGTCGGTACGGAATCCGAACCGGCATCGGTGATGTTGCGGGGCTCCGTAGACACGCTGGGGCCGATGAAAAAGGTGTCGACAAAACTCCTTGATGTAACGGGACGATCCGGTTCTTTCAAAAAGAAAGTGGCTTTGAATCTTAAAGAAAGCCTTAAGCTTGTTGATTCATCGGAAGTCGTTCTTGCACATGTGTTGATCAGCGAACGGATCGTTGATAAAGTATTTAATAATGTACCCGTTATCGGAAAAGATGCATCTTATGCATACCGCATTACACCGCCGACCATAACAATTAAGGTCAAGGGTCCAAGCAATTTGATCGAAAAACTCTACGAAGATAAAGGCATTCAGGCGTATATTGACCTTAAAGGATTAAAACCGGGGAGATATAAAAAACGTGCGACCATAACCCTTCCTGTTAAAATTACATTGATTGACGCTAATCCTGAAACATTTAAAATAAACATTGCCAACCGAAAAGCCATTCGCTGAAAAGGATTTCGCAATATGCTCCTTGTTATTGATGTTGGGAATACAAATACCGTTATCGGCGTTTACGAAGACAGACGCCTTGTCCAAAATTGGCGGATACGAACTGAACGGCGTACGACGGAGGATGAGTTCAACATTCTTGCCAAGAATCTTTTTCATGAAAGCAATATCATTTCCAAGAATATTAGGAAGACCATTATTTCCTGCGTTGTTCCTCCCATGGTTACGATCCTCGATTCTTTCTGTCGCAAATATCTTAAGCATGCGCCCCATTGGGTGGATGCTGCATCTGCGCCAAAACTACCCATTCGATACAAAAATCCGTCGGAAGTCGGCGCGGACAGGATCGTTAATGCGGTTGCAGCATTTCACAAATACCGAACCAGTTTAATTATAATTGATTTTGGAACGGCAACCACTTTTGATTCTATTTCCGAAAATGGGGAATATTTAGGCGGGGCGATCAGCCCCGGTATTATGATTTCTTCTGAAGCGCTTTTTATCAAAGCATCAAAACTTCCAAGGGTGGAAATTTTTATTCCTCCCGAGAGCGTGATCGGGAAAGATACCGCCAGCAGTATCAAGGCGGGGATTATTTTCGGATATGCCGGTCTTGTGGATGGAATGGTCAAACGCATGAAAAGCGAAATGGGTACACATCCCAAAACCATCGCCACCGGAGGTTTGGCGGATCTGATATGCCAGGTGTCTGAGACAATAGAAGTTGTTGAACCGAACTTGACGCTGGAGGGGCTGCGGATTATCAGCAATAGCATGTAGCCTAAAATGAGCGTTTTAAATTTTAAAAGGAATCAAAATTCTCTTATTTCTTGATGAATTCTATCAATTTATATTTTTAAATTTAAAACCCTCCGGGATTGTCGATCTTACCGCATCTACTGTGTCAGATGCCGTCCCGCATAGCTGACTATAGCGGGACGGCATTTTCCTTGTATCTGCAGCAACCTCGGCAATCGCTCAATTTAGGTGTAAATAATAATGGCGCCATATTAATCTAACTCCATATTCGCTTCGAGCTTTTCAATTTGTGAAAGAATATCTTTTCGTTCCGCTTCATTGAGATCCTCGTTCTGCAGGCGCTGCTTAAGGCTCACAAGGATCATTTCAATTCGATAGTCGGCGCAGGTATATTTCATTGTCTTAACCCGATTATTTCATGAAAAGTTTCGAGAAGCTTTATTATTGATACGGATCAGACCCTGCCGGTTTTGAGAAGAGCCCGTTTAAAAACACGATAGAAGGCTTCATGATCGGCGATTCCGCGTCTTAGGATCTTTTCTATTTCATCGATATTTTTTAGATTGACAATCAGGTTGACGCTTTTGTTGAAAGCCGCCATATTGTCCATAGTGCGGAAACGATCGGTGATAAGGGTTACAAAAATATTTCGCCGGATGGACATGTTGAGACGGTCCATATATTTAAGGACACTGTTCATTTCCGGATCCTGAGCGCCGAACCGCTCATTGAGCACCACCATATCAAAAACATGAAATCTCATTTGCTTAAGTGCATCTTTAGGCAGTTCGGGTGCCGTGATATGATAATTCATATTGTGCAAGGCGGTTTTAATCTTCTTTTTCACGGCCGTGTCGGACTCACATAAAAGGGCGGTTTCCACGCCCTCTTCCACAAAATCAAAAGGTTTATCCGAAGCATCGTAGGTATTGGCATCGACTTCGTCGATGAGCGTTTTTTTCTTTTCGAGACTGGACTGGTCAGAAGAATGCGGAACACTATTCGATGAGGATGAAGAGTTGGATCTGGCATCGACGATGACTTTGGTGCTGCACTGCGGGCAGGTCAGTGAAAAAGTTTGTCCTTTGGGAACCTTTTCATCCGGAATTTTGAATTTGCTTTGGCAGTTTTTACATGAGATGTTCATTATTTTACGCCTCTGTCGAAATCACACTCAAAATATTTGGTGACCATGCCGAAAAAAGACTTTAATTATGAGACCTTAGAAAAACCTCCCTTTTCGCCCAATTTCTGCGTCAGGCTCAAATTTTAATCCTCGAAATACTCGGTGTATTCCTGTGGTTAAAATGTTCGCCTTCCTTGACCTTGAACAAAAATGAACATTTTTCAAAAGTCTCACTATTTGATGGTCTTGCCGTAATCAAGATCGACTTTCAAATCCTGGATATCTGTTGTAGATTCTCCCCGGATACTTTTAATGGAATCTATTCCGCGGCCCAGCACATCCTTTCGAGATGCATAAGCCATCGCCGTTTCCTGTGTAATGAGGCCTTTTTCATATAATTTCAGGATATAATCGTCAAAGGTGACCATACCGAAAGGTTTTCCGGCCTGAATGATTTCATAAAACGTTTTACCTTCGGATTCACCGTGCAGAACTGCATCCTTAACACGAAGGTTGGTTCGTAAAATCTCAAAGGCGGCAACCCGCCCCCCGCCCACCTTGGGAAGGAGCCTCTGGCAGACGATCCATCGGATCGAGTCGGCAATTCGAGTGCGTATCTGATTTTCTTCTTCGGTAGAGAACATGCCGATGATTCGGTTGATGGTTTGTCCGGCATCCAGAGTGTGCAAAGTGCTTAGAACAAGATGGCCGGTTTCCGCCGCGCTCAAACCGATTTCCAGCGTTTCTCTGTCGCGCATTTCGCCCACCAGAATCACTTTAGGCGCCTGGCGAAGCGCGGCTCTGAGTCCGGTGGAAAAGTTGTTGAAATCCTCTCCCATTTCCCGCTGGTTAAAAGTGGCTTTTTTATGAGGATGATCATATTCCACAGGGTCTTCAAGGGTCACAATATGAACCGATTTTTCATCATTGATCTCATTGAGAATGGCAGCCAGCGAGGTTGATTTTCCGCTGCCGGTGGCACCGGTGATCAGAATAAAGCCGTTGTTCTCTTTAGCCATGTCAAAAAAGGAGTGCGGAAGGCCCAATTCCTGACAGGTTGGGATTTTGGGGGAAAGTTTTCTTAAAACAATGGAGTAATTCCCCCTCTGAGAAAATATGTTGACTCTAAATCGGGCTTTCCCGGGTAGCTCATAAGATGAATCGCACGAGCCCTCAAGCAGAAGCGTTTCGGTAAGCCTTCGGCTCTGGTTGATGAGGTTGAGAGCGAAGATCTCGGATTGAAAAGGGGTGATTTCTTTAAATGCAGGATGAAAGTCTACAACAGCGAGATCGCCCGCAGTTTCGACCTGAAACGGTTTTCCCACAGTAATATTCAGATCGGAAACATTGTCGTGGGCATCCAGCATTCTCGCCAGGATATGATCAATTTCTTGTTTCTTCAATATGTTCCCTCACGACCGTTAAGCCTCTGTAAAGTCGGCCGGCGGATGTTTGATAAATGCTCTGAATCTCGCCTTGTCATTACATTTGAGATAGGCGTCGTCCGCAGTGATCCACCCTTTTTCCATCAGCTGCATAATAGAGTCATCCAAAAGTTGCATGCCGTATTTTTTCCCTGTTTGAATGACGGAAGGAATTTGGTGGGTTTTCCCCTCACGGATAAGATTTCGGGCTGCGGGTGTCGCAATTAAAATTTCCAGGGCGACGCAGAGTCCTTTTTGGTCAATTCTTTTAAATAAAACCTGTGAGATTACCGCTCGAATTCCATCAGACAAGGTTGAGCGGATCTGAGCCTGTTCGGTTGCAGGAAAAACCTCAATGATACGATCAATGGTTTTCGGCGCACTCATGGTATGCAGGGTGCCGAAAACAAGGTGTCCGGTGGATGCGGCTTCTATGGCAAGGGATATGGTTTCAAGATCCCTCATTTCTCCCACCAGAATAATATCCGGGTCTTCTCTCAATGCCCCTCTCAAAGCTGCGCTAAATGATTTCGTGTGAAGTCCCACCTCGCGGTGGTTGATAATACATCCCCGGCTTTGGTGAACGAATTCGATGGGGTCTTCTATGGTGATGATATGGTCCTTCCGGTTACGATTGGCCACATCGACGATGGCGGCCAATGTCGTCGACTTGCCGCTTCCGGTCGGTCCGGTGACCAGAACAAGTCCTCTGGGAAGTGTGGCCAATTTGGAGATCACACTGGGAAGCCCCAACTGCTCGGCAGTCATGATTTCTTCGGGGATTTGTCGAAAAACGGCGCCGCAGCCGTTTTTCTGCATAAAGAAATTTGACCGGTATCTGGCAACGCCGGGGATTTCGTAACCGAAATCGATATCACCGGTTTCTTCGAATAGCTTGATTTTATTAGCGGGTGCGATTTCATAGAGCATTGCTTTCAGCTCGTCATTATCCAAAATTTTATATTTGATTCTTTCCATATCACCCCGGATTCGGAGGGCGGGCGGCTGGCCGGATACAAGATGGAGATCTGAAGCACCCTGTTCATGCATCAATTTGAAAAAAGCGTCAATTTTTGCCATGGTTATCGTCCTGCTGGCTCAGACTGTTTAAACAGTTTTAACTTGCCGTCTTCCTCTTCCCTGATCCTGGATTCCTCTTTTCCGATATCAAGGAGTTTGGCATGGCCTTCAATAACAGAGCGGATTTGAACCTCGATCTGTGATCGTTGTCGCTTCAGTTCTGCAATGTCTTCATGAAGTTGTGAAAGTCTGTTTTGAGCCCTACTGAGAATTTTCTCTGCTTTGACCTCGGCTTCCGCTACGACCAAATCGGCTGATTTTCTGGCATTTTGCTTCATCTGTTCCAAAACTTTCTGGGAATTCAGCATCGCACGCTTAAAACTTTCTTCGCGTTCTCGATGGGCTTGGTTTTCCATTTGGAGCCGTTTGATTTCTTCACGCAAGCGGTTATTTTCACGTTGCAGCGATTCGAAGGCATCCGCCATATGTTCAAGAAACGTGTCCACTTCCCGGACATCAAAGCCTCTGAACCGGGTTCTAAACTGTTGTTGTTGAATATCAAGGGGCGTCAATTTCATCAGCTGTCACCTTCCTTTTTGATTACATAAACGATAAAGATAGTCTCAACAGGCTGTTGACGACAAAATTTTGCAAAAATATTATAGCCAAAATAACAATGATCGGCGAAAAATCGATGCCCCCGAAGCTGACGGGCAGTTTGCTGCGGATTCGGTACAGAACCGGTTCGGTGACACCGTTGATAAATCGAACGATGGGATTATAAGGATCCGGATTTACCCAAGAAAGCACTGCCTGCGCAATGACGATCCACATATAAAAGGTCAGAACATAATGAAGAATAATGGCAACAGCCTTTATGAAATTTCCCACAATAAACATGTTAGTAATCTTTTTTTATTTTTGATTTTCATTTAAAAATACACGATGGTTTTTTAACAGAGTCATTTTTTTGACAATTTTTTTATAAAAATTAATTGCATAATGACAAGAAGTCAAGAAATTTCAGCCAAATTCGTTGACATACCAAATCGTCTAACGATAAAAGCATAGTGTAATTTTAAATCGTTGGCGGATTCGAACAATTCCGCGGCAGCCGATAAAACCTGAAACCCGGCTGTTTTGAAATTGGTTTGCTTTATATCAAACACGTTCGTTTAGAAATTCAAGCAAATATTATGCCAAAAGATTTCATAATGAACACAGCTTAATCTCTTGAAGATTGACCTTAAACACCTGACTAAATTAAGGGGGAATAGCATTCATGTTAAAAGACAAAAAAATCGGCATTATCGGAACGGGAAATATGGGAGAAGCGCTGGTCAGCGGACTCATTAGCTCGGAATCGTCCCTCCCGGAAACGCACCCAGGTTTGGCAATGGGTGCATCATCCCAGAGGAATTCTCGAGGACGGCCGCAAAGTTACGCTGGAGCTGTTTCGGGAAGTGATGGAAGAAGAACTGTCTAATATTAAAGCGGTTGTCGGCAA
>JARRRC010000055.1:0-8780 GCA_037381105.1 Desulfobacterales bacterium | reverse complement strand
CTTTGATGATTGTTTTATAACCGACTCGATTTTACAACCAGAGCTGTTTGGTAGTCTGCTATGTAAAAAGCAGCGAAGTCTTCGTTCTATAAAAGACGTTTTATAACTGGGACTCAATGGGAAAAATACTCATAATACTGATTCCAAAACGTCTCCAGAAACCCGCATAAGGCTCGACGTCAAAAGTGCGTTCTTTTCCATCAACAACACCATGCCAGAGAATGTTTTCTTCCCCATTTTTATCTTTTTTCAGTTCCAACCGGAAAGCAAGCTGATTAATGTTTTCGTCAAACCATTTTGCCATCTCTTGTGCGATTTCAGGTACCTTCAGGACAACACCGATTTCGGTATTATGCACTAAAGCCCGAGGATCGAGATTCAAAGAGCCGATAAAGACTTGTTTGCGGTCAAAGACAAAGGATTTGGCATGCAGGCTGGCTTTGGATGAACCCTCTTTGCCTTTTTTCCCTTTACGCTCCTTCCGACTCAACTTTTTGTTCAACTCATACAATTCAACACCACCGCGCAGCAGGCCCTTACGGTATTTCATATAGCCGGCATGCACCAGCCCTACATCGTTTGAGGCCAGGGAATTCGTCAGAATGCGCACCCGAACCCCGCGTTGGGCCAACTGGGTCAAAAAAGCGGTCCCTGATTTGCCCGACACAAAATAAGGAGAGAATATGATCAGCTCTTTTTTAACCGCTTTCCAATACGGTTTGAGCATCGGTGAAAGATGATGTTGGGTTTCTTTGAAACCGTGAAGAAGTTTTTCCGGCTGATCATAAACCACTTCTGCATCTCCCCACCCGAACTCAACCTGATCCATTCGGAATGCATTTGCCAGACCGGAATTACGCAGCGCACGCAAATATTCAGAATCGGTTTGATCGGCCACGTACTGGTTTAACTTCTCTCGAAGTATTTCGACCTGTTCTGCTGTCGGCGGTTTTCCTTTGAAAAGAACCGAGACGGGATACGCCAGTTCACTGTTCCAATAACGATCAAAAACAGATGAGACTTCTTTGACCACAGGCCCGATGGCCATCACGTCCAGATCCTCGAATTCCAGATCCGGATCAGCTTCAAAGTACTCATTGCCGATATTGCGCCCTCCGAGGATGGTAAATTGGTTGTCCACGGTAAATGACTTATTATGCATACGCCTCGTTACAGAACCCAAACGCGTCACAAACTGGGAGGTCCTGCCCACATTTCTGCTGAAGGGATTGAATATGCGCACCTCTATGTTGGGGTGGCTGTCCATCGCCATTGCCCCGAAATCCCTGCCGCCAAGGTGTATATCGTCTACCAGCAAGCGCACCCTCACACCTCGGTCGGCTGCTTTGAGCAGTAGATCGGTAAAGAGTCTGCCGACAAGATCATTGTGATAAATGAAATATTGAACATCGATGCTGCGCTCGGCATTTTGGGACAAAACCGCACGGGCCACAAACGCGTCCAAGCCGTTGCCTAATACATGGAATCCGGACTTTCCCGGGTGAGCCGCTTTTTCCTTTTCAAATGTCTTAGCTAAGGAAGAATTCTCCGTATCGGCAGAAGCATACGATTTGGGTCGATCAAAATTTTTAGGTAAAGTAGCACAGCCCGCAATCATAAGTATCATCGCGACTGCCAATAGATAAATGATAATTGAAAGTCTATTCAATTTAAACCTAACCTTCAGGATTCTCCCATTTTTATATGAAGAATCATTTTTACTGAGTTATCTCGTCATCTCACCAAAAAAAGGGCAGCCCCACACCGATACTGTCAGTATCCTGACCGATGGGTTCTTGGGTACGGGACGACAGATAAACCACTTTGACACCCAACTGCCGAGTAATCGGAAAGCCAAAACTTAACGCCCATCCCAATGTATCACCAGTCACAAAATTATTTCGCCCATTTAAGAACGTTCCGAATAATCGACCAACGCGGTTTCTTAAGAACGGCGCTCCGGCCATATAGACTGATTTTTCAAACACCTGATCAAATGGAACGACTCGCAAGCACTCGTTGATGGAAGCAACCGCTTTTAAGGACATCTTTTTCCAACTGATTTTTGGCGGTGCTTGATAACGAAAAAGCATATATTATACTTTTGAGCGAGTTCTCTTTTCTAAAAAAACATCTTCGCATAGAGTAATAGCCCCGTGATATTAAAGTTAATGGTACCCCGGAAATCGATTTCAGGATAATCTTCTCCATTAGCTTCTAAATGCAGATTGAATGTATCGAAAGCAAGACCGAACCCCAAGTGTTTCCAGGGAAGATACTCCAAAGCAACCGATGATTCGTAGATCGAGCCTTTGAACTGGTCGTACTCCAAATAAAAAACGTCCAGACTGCTCCTAAGAAACCATTTGGGAGTGATGGCAAAATCCAGTCAGATCCCAATCGTTGGCAGCGGCGCGTCAAATTTTTCTTCTTCTCTAACGCTGATAAATCCACTGGAATTAACCCCGATATCGATCGGCATCCAATAAAGTCCGATGGCTGCGCCAAGATCTATACGATCGTCTTGAAAAAACGAGTAGCTATAGGAGATCTTATACATATCAACGTTAAAATGACTGTTTACTTCAGTACCGGAGGGGATTGTAATTTCGTTGCCATCCTTATCCTCAAACGTAAAATCTTTTCCAATTTTTCTGTAGCCGTCTCTTCGATACGAAGACCATTTAAAATCCAGCCTGTGCCGACGATTCTCCGTAAAACGCCAAAAGCCTTTGATTTTCACCAATGAATTCGTGGTGTCCATCCCAAAAAAGTCTTCAGCATCGACTTCAACACCAATTCCTTTTGCACCAAGGTTAAGTGAGGTATCTATACTTGTAATCAAATACCCGACATCGATGTCAACTTTTTTCCATGGTTTATCATAAGAATTCTTGTCCCCGGCCCAAGCAGGTTGAATAAATAATATTATACCGGCAGCAAGAAGTACATACAGGCGGTTACGTTTAAACGGCATGGTTTTTCTCCTTTCATCTCACACGGCATCTCGAGCGTCTTTATGATGCTTCCAGCTTCGTCCCACATGTCATCCGCCTTTGCCTTGACATTTGTAAGGCTTTCCACTACTTCACTGCATACCCCCTCTCTTCGAGGCAAACCGCCTTCACCTTGTTATATTTATCGATCTGTGCCTGCTGTTGTTACTGTTTATTTCGTCTTGTAAATTTGAATAATTTTATCATCGCTTTTTATTGCTGTAATTCCCTGTCTGGCAATCACAACCATCGACATGGCCACTTTGTCTTCGATGGGCATGGCGGACATGGTTTCCATGGCCAGCACTTTGGTCACACCATTGGTGACATTCACTTTGCCGATGCGGATGCGGTTGTAAAATTGCGTATTTTTTACAAATAATACAATGTTGGTGTTGAAATCGATATGCGGGACGGCTTCTTCAGGCTTGAAGGCATTCCATACAGCTTTGAAAATTTCGGCCTTGCTGATAAACCCAACTGAATTTTTACGCTGGTTCTCCGGCAGCAGGTCGAGCTGGGCTGTGGGATAATCTCCCTGCCAGGATTGCAGGATTTTCGCTTCGCCATTGAGCACTTGGGAAAGGTTCTTGTTCTTCATCGTTCCGCTATTCGCACAGCCAAAGCTGAACAGCAGAAATAGCGTTACAAATGGGGTTAAAAAACCAATTTTTTTCATTATTCAGCGCCTCCGGTTTAAGACAGCCTATTGGATAGTCGAGGTTTCTGATCTCTCGACCTTCAGTTGCCACATCGCTTCTCCCGGATACAAACCATAAACCAGCTTTCGTCTCCCGCCGGTCGGGTTTTCATTGGTATCGCCTTTGTTGTATACGGGAAAAATCCTCACGAGCTTCTCTCCTTCGATCTTGAAGCTATCGTGCCCCATGTATCCTTCGAAATGCTCATCCCCTTCCCGTATTTCGGGGAAATGGATCATGGACAGGCTTTTGTCCTTATTCGAAGCAAGTCCCAATACTGTCCCATAGCTGCCGGAACCGGCCGATGTCGTGATGATGTAAATCTCATCGAAGCCGTTGCCGTCAAGGTCGGCTACGAATACATCTGAAATGGGATCCCTGTCTTCGTATGTTTCCGCATAATTGTGTTCAAAGCCCTTGGTGCTGATCTCAATGGTACTGAGGCTCCGGCCGACCGGGTGGGTTTCCGAAATGATGATCGTTTTACCGGTCTTTGTCTTATACGCTTTGGGAGCCTCGGTAGAGGTATTCACGTCAGGAAACCAGGATATGAGACCGACCACCGAAACCGCCACTGCGACAAGGAGTATCGTGACTGGCGGGAGCCCCCTCCTTTTTTGTCCTGCAATTCTCATTTTATTCCCAGTGCCTGAAAGTCGGGTGACATAGTCACTCTTTGCGCTCATGAACTTGCCATCCGCCGCTCTTACCCCTGCCCCTTCAGCATCCATCCCAGCATCAGCAGCCCGCTGGCGAATATCCAACTCCCCAACACCCGGACTGCGATCCGCATCCAAGGTCTTTTGAGTGAGACGACAAATGCGGAGGCAAGCGCAACGAGCACAAAGATCATCGCCATGATACCCAAAAGCCCAAGCGCTCCGGTTCCCTCCTTCAGGGCCGCGCCGTTGAGGAAACCATGAATAAACCCGAGTCCAGTCGCAAAAGCGGCAACTATGTTTGCCCCCATGTGCAGGTCTGCGGCAATAAGTACGCCAAGAATAAGGAACGACAGCGCGGGGATTGGGTATGAAGGAAGTCCATTCACCATCAGTCCGCCGAGCCCGCCACAAAACCATGATAGGGGCAGAAAGAAGAGTGTCCTTCTTCCCGGTACGGCACCACGCAGGCCGGCGTACAGTGCAAGCGCCAGCACCGGCACGAGGTCCTCCGGCGTCAGCAGGAGATGACCGATTCCGTCGTAGACCGGGCCCATGCCAGTGGTCACGAGATGGGCGGAGGCATCTGAGGGGAAGCAAAGCGAGGCGATGCCGGCCAGCATCCCTGCAAGCCCTGTCTGCTTTCTATGGCCTATGATCATGCCAGCGCCCTCCACAGGAAGGAAACGCCCATAACGGCAATGAACGCTCCGGCGCCCCGCAGGGCGAACTTGCCCGCAGGCCAGCGGTGGACCAGCCCGAGTGCTATGCCCATGGCGTGAAGACAGCCCGTAGCGATCACAAATCCCATGCTGTAGAGCATTCCGCTCTGCCCGGCGGGAAGTTCCGTTCCGTGAGCATGACCATGAAAGATCGCGAAGAAGCCGATCAGCGCCGCGGCGATGATCATCTTCGGTCTCACTTCGCCGAGAACCATCGCTCCCAGCAGGACTGCCGAAAGGCCGATGCCGATCTCGATCCCCGGCAGAGGAATGCCGAGCAGTCCCATCATCGCTCCCATGGACATCACCATCGGAAATGTCACCGGCAGGACCCATATGGCCGGGCTACCGAGTTGCGCTCCCCAAAGGCCCACCGCGATCATGGCCACCACGTGGTCGGGGCCTGACCAGGGATGGTGCAGGCCGGTGATGAAACCAGCCGCCTGGCCGCGCTCGACGTGCGCAAAGGCAGACGATGGAAATAAAGCTGCAACACATATCGCGCATATCGAAATCCAAAACCGTAAGTCACCATGCCTGTTCCTGCTAATAAGGGGGCCATAAGCAAGTTTCCCTGTACTGTCATTCCCGCGAAGGAGGGAATCCAGTGTTTTTGAGATCTTCTGGATTGCCCGATCAAGCCCCGCAATGACAATGAAGGTGGCTTTACTAACCGACATCTTGCTATTCATCATCTCAATCCTCCCAGAAGGATTATTGTTCTCTGAATGGTCCAGTATGCGCCGAGACTGCCAACGGTGTATCCCGGCAGCGCTTCGACCAGGCGCGGCCAGCGGACTTCAAGAATCTTGAACGAACGCACCAGTGCGAGGGCAGTAAAAACAAAAACGAGCTGACCCAGCTCAACCCCCACATTGAAAAAAAGCAGCGCCGGCGGCAACTCCGCCTTCGGCATTCCTGTTGTGGAGAGGCCGCTCGCAAAGCCGAAGCCGTGGAGCAGCCCGAACAGAAAGGACACGACCCAGGGATAGCGGATCGTAAGGCTCGTCTCACCCCTCCAGGAACGGACGATCTCAGGGCCGAGGAAAAGGATGCTGAGCGCGATGGCCGCGTTGAGCGGCGGAAGCGGAGCACTTGCGTATCCCAGGGTGGCTATCGCCAGGGTAATGCTGTGCGCCACGGTAAAAGCACTGATGGTCTTCAGCAGCATCATCCGCCTCTTCACAATCAGCAGCAGCCCCAGGACGAAGAGCAGGTGGTCGATACCCTGCAGGATGTGATGAAAACCGAGGCCGATATACTCTCCCGCAGTGATGTACCAGGTGCGCTCACCGCGCAGCTGGGCGTAGGGTTTCGATGGCCGGACGACCGCGGTCATCGTGGTGCCGTCGAGACGGTTCAGCCGCACGAAGACGTCCGTAAGCGTGCCTTCCAGGCCGGGGAAGCGGATAACGCTTCCATTTACGCCTCGCTCGCCGATGGTGACAACCTGGCGATAGACGTGCGAGTCGGGAAGCACCCGTTCCGTCGGCCCAACCACGGTCTGCCAGTGCTTGGGCAGTTCGAGCCGCGCCGGATGCGGCCTGCCACAATAAATGGGGGCTTTCCAGACCACCTCATACCGGTTGCCTGCCATCTGTTTGATGTCAAGCGAGCCGGGCTGGGATTCATGTCCCCCGGCGGTGTGCGGCAAAAATGAAATAACGAAAGCCGCCAGAACCGTCGCGCTAAGGAAATGCCAAGTAGGCCTCATCATTTCGCACCCTTTGCCGGGAGCGTCGCCGCCACTGCCAGCCCTTTCCCTCTAGGTTCGGAGGTTTGCTCGATGATGATCGTGTATTTTTCCATCAGCTTTTTGTACATGGCTTCCTGCATTTCCTTTTTTCGGGCAAAGATCCACTCCCGTTCCACCTGGTTCCGCACCTCCGCCAGTGTCGGCAGCCGGGCCGGCTCCTTCTCGGTTACATAGACTAAGTGCAGTCCGTAGCCCGATTTGACTGGGCCCTGCCATCGACCCGGCTCGAGATCAACGACCTGCCGGCCGAATTGGTCTCCGAAGAGCCTCACAACATCACTGACGGGCGAAAGCTGCAGGTCATTGGTCGCGACCATCAGCGAGTCACCGAAACCAGCGAGATCGGTCTCCGGCCCTGCCGCCTGAAGTTGTGCAAGAAGGGCCCGGGCGTCGGCTTCAACATTTGCTCGGCGGTCGGGATTCAGATACACCTGCCGGAAGGCCACCTGCGGCTCCCGGCGAAAGGAGTCGGGATGCTGCTCCAGAAAAGCCTGCAGGTCCTGATCCGTGGCGGCCGTGGCGGCGGCAATGTCCTCGTTGAGGGTTTCGAGCTTTAACCGCATCCGGCTTCGAATCGTCGGGTCGTCCCGGTCCAGCCCCAGTGCCGTTGCCTCCCGGTAGCTGATCTCGTCCAGAACATGGTTATCGATCAACCCCTTCAGCTCCTGCGCCGTCGGCGTGCGCTGCCAGGTGCGCTTGAATTGTGCCTTCAAATGCGCGATCTGGCCCGGGGTGATGATGATCTTGAAGGATGGCTGTCCCGTCTGGCCGGACTGCGGCTGATCGGAATTGCCGAACAGTCCGGACAGCAGGAAGAGGGCCGCACCAATGAGCAGAAACTGGAACAGTGGCTCATGAAACAGGTGTTTTACGAATGGTTTCAATCTCAACACTCCTTCTTTTACGGCGTATACCAAATCGGCGAGGTGTAGGCGCGTTCCTGCGTGGTCATCGGCACCTCGGGCGGCATTTTCAAATTGAAGTACTTGGCGTCATAGGCCGTCCAGCGCGGGGTCGGGATCTCGATGACGCGGCCGTAGTAAAACGCCCGTTCCTTTGGATTGAAATCCGGATCTTTCCATACCGTGATCAGTTCGGTCGCGCCAATGGTGTTCGTCCACGTGACCTCCTTTAGATCCACGGTATTGCCGACTGCCGGCAACTTGCCATCCTTGCCCGGTTTACGGTCACCGGACCAGACGACGTCGTATACTTTCTCATGCAGCTTGCCTTTGTCGTCCATCCAACCCTTGATGATCTGGTAACGGTCGAGGTTGGCGCCGATCGGATCTTTGAGCGCAGCAACGAGGAAGGTGGGTGACTTGCCTTTCGGCGCATTCTTGAGGTCGCCCCCCATCGGCACGCCTTTGGCATAGCCAACTCTTGCCGGCATGCGGTTGTTGGCGTCCTGGGCTTCAAAGTCCCAGCCGCCGAAGAAGCGCACAATCATGCGCGGGCCGGTGGTGGCGTAGGTCTCGCGGCGCTCCATGGCATCGAAGATCGCCTCGCGCGTATTCTCCGCCGCCCACACGGCAGCGTATCCCGCCGCGGTCTGTTCCCAGCCCATGATCTTCAGGCCCAGCTTGGGATTTTCCATAAATTGAGTTTCCGCGCGCCTCGCATTGGGCTCAAGTACAGATACCTTGCCGAAGAAATTGTCTTCCTCGGCTGTGGAAAGCGCGGTATGGGTATCGGTTGAACCGACCTTGCCGAACTTGTAGGGATTGACGCCAAGTTCTGCTTCCAGCTTGAGACCGTTCTTGAGGGCCGAGCGGGCATATTCGAACTCGAGCATCGCCGGCTTCTTGGCCTCGGTTAAATCGAGGTTGCCCTTGTCCCAGGTCTCGTAGTCGGCAAACTCGTCGTTGGGTGAGAGGAAGGGATGGGTCTCGCCGTCACCCTTCATTTGGGTGGCCTCGATGAGCGGCTCCCAGCGCGCGCGGCTC
>JARRRC010000054.1:6456-15265 GCA_037381105.1 Desulfobacterales bacterium | reverse complement strand
TTCGGTGACTTCCTGGAAGGCCTGATCCCTGGCTTGTCGATACATTTCCATTCGCTCGAGAAGGAAATAAAGAAGCAATGAGAGGATTGCCGAGATGGCAAGACCAAAAATAAGCAGAGGATTCTTCCAGGCCGCTCCTATCGGATAAATGACCGATTTTGGAACAATATCCAGCTTCCAGGTTTTGCCGGGAAATTTGATCTCCCGAAATACCCGCAACCCGTTCCGTCCCGGATTCTCGTCGCCAGGCTGTGTATTCGAGTAAATCAGTCGATCCGCCTCATACAGACGGACCCAAAAATTCGTTAAAATGTCCTTGGCCAGGCAAATATCTACAATTCGTTTGACCCGGAATACACCGTTCAGGTAACCTTGAGTTTTACCGGAAAAAACCAGCGGCATAAATGTATTGTAACCGATCCCTCCCTGAATAAGTTCCATACAAGGGGTCACGAAATTTTTTCTGGAGTGAAGTATCCGAAATTTCTTATAAAGGCGGTGATTCTGAAGCTCTAAGATCTGTTTGTCGATGATGTTTTCATTGCTGTTTTTCGGGAAAACCCACCGGACAACGCCCGCAGGATCAATCCAGTTGATTCCCGCAAATCCGGGGTGATGGGAATAAAATACTTCGGCAAAGTCAAGAAATCGTTTCCGGCTGAAATCCGGCGGAACCCTGTCCACCCATCTCTCGGCGAGCAATTCAAGTGAAGCCATGCGAGCTTTCATCAGACCTTCGATACGAATCCCGATCTGTTCCGATGAAGTTTCTGTATGCCGCAATACAAGCTCACGATGATGTTTATTTTGATTTTGCCACAGCCATACCGCAATGCTGGCGAAAATTAAAAATGCGAAAAAAGGGATTAATTTTTTCAAATGCAATATCGAATTTTTTTAATAGAGATTTAAGACAATATCTTCTTCATATTCATGTGCTTATATTAATAATGGTTGTTAATCAAATTCGGGTTGTTTCACCTTCCTAAAAATCGTTTCAAAATCGTATGCGCCGAATATAAAATATGATAATGTACGATTTTCAATTGCTTTGTTTTTCATATATCGAGTTTGCAGAAAATGCAAAGAAATAACGTTCAAGTTACGAAACTTTAATTTTAACCTGTTTTTTCTTGATTTTCTCTACCTTGGGAAGTGTTATGGTTAAGATGCCTTTATCGAACGTTGCTTCTGTTTTATCTTCTTCGATGCTGACCGGCAGATCGATTGTACGTTCATATCCGCCATAATACCTTTCCGAACGATAACGATTTTCCTCTTTTTCTTCTTTTTCTTGTTGTTTTTCACCTTTGATGGTCAACCGGTCGCCGGTTATGCTGACATCAACATCTTTTGCTTCTATTCCCGGAAGTTCCGCTTTAATAATAAGATGGGTATCGGTCTCAGAAAGATCCACCAATGGCTGCCATTTGGCAAAGCTAATTTTTGACAGTGATGTCTCTCCGAATATGCGGTTAAAAAGATCATCCATTTCCCTTCGAAGCCTGCTGACTTCTCCAAACGATTTCCAAGGAACGATTTCCATAATATTCCTCCTTTCTCAAATATCCTTTTACATGAGTTCATCGCGTAAAATGAAGCGTTTCTATACTATTTTAAAACGGCTTCGATGATTGATTTTTGAATCGTTTCCCGAAAAGCGTTCAGCGAACCTGAAATGCCTTCTAAAAGGTCCTGTTAAAACCCGTTCAATGAATTTACATGAGAGGAGATTAATTTCTTCTATCCAAAGTTTCATCAATTGCCGGGAAACGAGGTTTAGAAATCATACTCGTAGGTTTCGTCGTGTGCCGGTCTTATATCTTTAATCATCACCACAACATCAAGGGGTTCGTTTTCCCGATCCTTAACCAGATTCGGGATCGTTACAGCACGATAAAATCCCGCTTTTGTAAAAGCGTTTATCGCAGAAATGTTAACGTCCGGAACCTCTGCAATAAGTTTTTCGAGCTCCAGATTGAAGGCGATATCTCCAATCTCTTTGATCATTAGCTGCCCCAAACCGACTTTCCGGTAATCGTTGTGCACAAATACTCGTACGGTACCCAAATGATATTTCCAGCCGAATCGACGACGATTTAAAGTGGCATCGGCAATAACGGTCCCATTTTTTAGCGCCAAAATAGGAAGTGTTTTTTCGTAATCGAGATTCTTTGCCCATTTTTCGACAATGAGCCTGCTGGTGACATCATCACGCAAATACCGTGCATCTTCATGGGGAACCGCCTTGAAAAACGTATACAAAGCATCCTGGTCTTCTGCCTTCATCGGCCTCAGAAGAACCTTGGTTCCATCCTTTAGCCTTGCTTCTTTTTTATACGTATTAATATCGAACATTGAAACCACCTCCTTTCAACCCTTAAGGCTTCTTGAAATGGTTTTCTCCTCTCATGTTCATTTTAATTGGCTTAATTCATGCGGCCGGACAGGTAATTATGAATAAAGATAAAAAATTATTCATTTTACCCCCGGCAATAGCTCTTATTTTTCCACGCTGATTCTGTTAATAGACAATTTGTTATCGACTTATCTGGATTTGTCCATAGGCAAAGTGCTTCATTTTATCTGGGAAAATTTCCTATATGGGAATTCTTCCTATATGAGACAAAGGATTCTTTATGAATACGAGACCGTATAAAGTCCAGCAAAATAAAATGTGTTCCAAAATTTTGTACCACCTTTGCGGCCGGACAAGTTCTCGCTAAGACCAGGTGATCAATCGGGGCAAAAATTTTAAATAATCATCACCTGCGGGCATGGCTCTGACCGTAAATCCATACCGGCCGGACAGTCGACAGGGTACCTGGCAGCTGTAACGATAATTTCCATTCCCGAAATGGTCAACGACGGTCATCGGGATCGTGCTGATATCCTCCAGCGCATCCACTGCCTTCATGTGCCCATTGTAAAGTTCCACATTGACTTCTTCGGGATTGAGCGTTCCCAGATCGACTTCTACCGCAACTTCGAAACTATCACCGACGCGAAACGGTCCCTTACGGATCTGGCTCGGCAACCCGATGCGGATATCCTTCCACAGATGCTGCATCCGTTCTTGTTGGAGCGCAAGGTTTCCGGCTTCCAGGCCATTTTTATTCAGCAGCGCTTTCAAGCGTTGAACGATTGGATTATAAAAGCGTTGTTCATACTCCCCCACCATTCTCAAGCTGCAAAAATCCTTCATGGCCATTTTCATAGAGGCCTTCATCATTTGAATCCAGCGCTTGGGGAGTTCTCCCTCGTTCTCTTCGTAAAAGCATGGGATTACCGAATTTTCCAACACATTGTATAATGCCTGACTCTCAGTGGCATCCTGGTATTCGAGATCGACATATTCTCCACTGCTTCCGATCTGCCATCCTCGTTCTTCGGAATAGCCTTCACACCACCAGCCATCCAAAATACTGACATTGAGCACGCCATTGACGGCGGCTTTCATCCCCGATGTCCCGCAAGCCTCTAAAGGTCTTCGGGGGGTGCTCAGCCAGACATCGGCGCCCTGAACCAGAGATCGCGCGAGAGCCATATCGTAACCCTCAATAAATACCGCATGCTGCCGAATTTCCGGCCGACGGATAAATTCGATCAAACGTTTGATGATTGCTTTGCCTTCCTTGTCTTGGGGGTGGGCTTTTCCGGCGAAAATAATTTGCACCGGGCGGTGTTCGTTATTGAGAATCGCCGCCAGCCGCTCAGGATCACGGAGCAGCAGATGTGCCCGTTTGTAAGCAGCGAATCTGCGGGCAAAGGCTATGGTTAACACTTCTGGATTCAAGACAGCTTCGATCTTATCGATAACGCTTTTGGGGGCATTGCGCCTTTCGTATTGTTGTTTTAACAGTCCCCGGCAGGTTCGGATCAACCGGGAACGGCTCATCTGATGGGCCCGCCAGAGCTCGTCATCGTAAATCTCGTCAATACGGTCAACGTTTTCCGGCCGTCGGGAACTCATGTACCATTCCGGCCCCAGGTAACGTTCAAACAACGGCCAGATTTCCTGGGATATAAATGTCGATACATGTATACCATTGGTGACATGGGAAATCGGAATCTCGTCTTCCGGCCAGCCCGGCCAAAGATGCGCCCACATCTTTCTGGCGGTGCGGCCATGGAGGCGGCTGACGCCGTTGCGATTCTGAGACATTCGCAGACCCAGGATACACATGTAAAACGGCGCGTCTTTATTGAAACCCTCGGTTTGACCCCAAGACAATATTTCCTCTTCACCGGCCCCTAGACGATCTTTCAATGGCCGAATCCACGGCTTGACCAAATCAATGGAAAAAGAATCATGACCGGCAGCCACCGGTGTATGGGTAGTAAACACCGTGCACCGGGGAACAATCTGTAACGCCGTTTTTAAATCAATTTCATAACGCTCCATGAACAATGCAAGTCGTTCCAATGCGGAAAAGGCAGAATGCCCTTCATTCATATGACAAACGGATGGAAAAAGATTCATTGCCGCCAGCGCTCGCATACCGCCGATACCGAGCAGCATCTCCTGAGCCAGCCGGATTTTGGGCTCGGCCACATAAAGGCGGGCCGTAATCTCCCGAGCTTCCGGAGTGTTTTCAGGCAGATTCGTATCTAGCAAAAACAGCGGGGTACGGCCTACCCGAATTTTCCAGACAAACGCGTGAATCTCACCCTCTGGACCGGTAATTGAAATTGTAATTTCATTACCCTGGGGATCCCGAGCCCGCTCCAGCGGAAGATAATAAAACTCTATTTCCGGATATTCTTCCTGTTGAAATCCCTCTTGATCGAGATATTGAAGTAAATAGCCCTTGCGATACAGCAACCCGACACCAACTAGGGGAAGCGCCATGTTGGAAGCGGCCTTCAAATAGTCTCCGGCAAGGACACCCAGTCCACCGGCAAAAATAGGAATGTTTTCATTGACACCGAATTCCATTGAAAAATAGGCCACCGGCCCCATTTTCTGATAAAGAGAGTTGGACGGTTTTCCATGATCGGCAACCCGTTTTGTAAAACGATCCTTGACACGGTGCAGGTGATTCAAAAAGCTGTCATCTTCAGCAAGTTCCTCCAATCGCGCCTGACTGACATGGGACAAAAGGTAAATCGGATTTCCTCTGGATTCTATCCAAAGCTGCGGCTCAATGCGCCGAAACAGCGTTATTGCATCCTGCTTCCAGCACCACCAGAGATTTCGAGACAACACTTCTAAAAAAGCCAGCGACTTCGGTATAAAGGGGTAGATCTGGTACGTGAGAATGCGTTTCAAGAATGCCCTCCTGTTTTATGGAAATCGATAGGCTTTAGTAATTCAGCGATTCCCGATTTTTCTGACTAATTATCTCTCCGTGATCGGACAACCAACAATGGCCGATCTATAAGGTTCAAGACACCGGCCGTTATGCTCCCGTAAAACGCACGGGCCAGGCCGGTTCTTCCGTGACTTGACATTGCCACAAGATCGGCTTTTTCTCTTAAAGCGCAGTCAATAATCTGCTCGACAACCGGACCACCGACAACACAGGTTTTAGCTTCAATGCCCTTTTCACGAAATTCTCCTTTCAAAGAATTCAGGTAAGATTCTGCCTGCTTCGCCAGTTGTTCCAGGTTATGATGATATAGTAAAATCGCACTCTCGTCATATCCCACAATATTGGGAGCGGTGACAACCTGCAAAAAAATGATCCTGGCATTGAAGCAGTGAGCCAGCGCTTCAACATGTTTCAATATCCGCTCTGCCCGCTTTGAACCGTCCAATGGCACTAAAATCGCTTTATACATATTCGCCTCTCTTGGGAAATGCATCCGCCGCTTAATCTAAATGAGCCATGGGTAAAGGATTATCGGCTCATATTCTTTCGCATACTTAACAACGGAACCGGACAGTGACGGAACATTTTTTCCGCCGTTGTACCGAAAAGAATGCCTGAAAGATTGGTTCGGCCCTTTTGTCCCATCACCACTAGATCAACGCCTCCATCCCTAACCGCCTGTATCAGCTCACGAAACGGAATCCCTGTCTTGATCTTAATCTCCACAGGAAGGTGTTCGGCAGATATCTCTTCGATGATTTTATGAATGTCTTCCAACCGATCTTTTTTCCTATCCTTTATAAATTGATCTGCAGAAAAGCTAACGGCTTCCATTTCCGCTCTCAGAACCGCATCTACTTCTTTTTGATTGATGACATTGACGATCATTAGATCGCTTTTTAATTCATCGGCCAATTCAGCAGCAAATACCAAAGCTTCTTCTGAATAGTCGGAAAAGTCATATGCCACCATGATTTTTCGAATTCTTTTCATTTCTTCATTCCATTCCGTTTAGGGTCTTGAAACCACGTCTAATGAAAAGAACGCAAAACACATGCCAAACATTTTTTTCAAGGAATTCGAGATAAGCATTTGATAAATGTTTATTTATTCTCACTCTTAATAAGATCTTTGTTATGGGGGGGAAGGTTTCGTGTCAGATTTCTTTACAAAATGTAAAAAGAGTTGAAATTGACACCCGGATCTTGCGCGAGCCGGGGGCTTTTACTGGCAGGATTCAGACTCCTGTATTTCCATGACAGCGAGTGCCGTGGCCTTCTCCCGATGAGCCGCATCAAAATCGGCAAAGATGCGGCGAACCCATTGAACAATCGACGAAATCATAGTCCGTTCCATAGCTCTTACGATAACCGGTGCACGGTTATTGTACCATGCACCGGCATACTGTTTAACATGGCCTGCTGAGGCTTTTTATCACGCCTTCTTATAGGACTTCGATTTAACAAAATCGAAAATGAATAAGAAGTTCAGAATGAACAACACGATCAGAATCACCATTATTGTCCAGCCGGGAACGGGTTTTGCCGCAATCGCACCGGGTTGGACTACGATGATAAACCAGAGAAGCCCTGCTGTTACGGTAACCCAGAGTAACAAGGCAGGAATCACCGCGGCATTGGCAAATCCGGATTTCAGTTTTTTCGCTACATAAGCGGCACCGGTCATGAGCGCAATGGACGCGATCAACTGGTTTGAAGCGCCGAAAGATCCCCAGATAACAAGCCAGTTGCCGCTGGCGGCAAGGTAGATCCCGATGGCTGCGGGAATAACTGAAGCCACCCAGCGATTGGACAGAAAATTGTATAATCCTTCGGTGCCTTCCTTTAACGGTGCGGCCATTTCCGACAGGCAATATCTGGCCAGTCGATTCGTCGTGTCCAGCGTGGTCATAGCGAAAGACGCGACCCACATTCCGGCAAGCACTTTGACATATTGAGCAGGGATAAAGGAAAGCCATGTAGCAGCTGTCATATCCGCATAGGACTGTACAAACAGGTTGGCCTTGGAAAGGCCCAATTTCCCGGAGATTCCCGTAAAGGTCGCTCCCCAGTTGGACGCGTTAAGGGTAAATTCCATCCCTTTTGCCGCGGCAGCCGTCTTGAGAGCCGCATAACCGAAACCCGCAATGGCGACAACCACAATCGTTGAGAGGAATCCCTCCAGAAACATCGCGCCGTAACCGATCATGAGGCCGTCGGTTTCTTTGTCGAGCTGCTTTGAAGATGTTCCCGAAGCCACCAGCGAGTGGAATCCGGACAGCGAACCGCAGGCGATGACAAGGGGAATCGCCGGCCAGAAAGGTGTCGGCTTACCGCCCAACAGTACCGGAGAAAAGCCGGCAAATGCAGGGACCTCAAAACCTTTGAATGCAAAAATAGCCGCCACGAAGCCCAGTACAAGTCCGGCATAGAGCAGCCAGGAGTTCAGATAATCCCTGGGCTGGAGGAGAACATTTACGGGGATTGAAGACGCAATGATAATATAGAAAAAGAAGACCCACATCCAGGTGACATAGGACGCTTTAATGGGTGTAACGGTGCCAAGCCAGATGGCAAGGCCAAGCATGACAATACCGATGATCGTCGCCACGCCGAAGTTCATCTTTACCCGGTAAATCAGTACACCCAGGATCAGGGCTGCAAAGATCTTCCAGGCATAAGCCGATGCAATGGCCGGCGTTTTCACAAACATTCCGCCGATAATGGCTGCAAAGGCGGCGACTACAAGGATCAACAGGAAAAAAACAATCCAGTAAAACGCATAACCCGTCCGCTTGCCGATAAGATCGGTGGCGACGAATTGCACTGATTTCCCGTCATAGCGAACCGATGCCATCAACGACAGATAGTCATGGACGGCACCGATAAAAATGTTGCCGAGCCAGACCCAAAGGAGCGCCGGCGCCCATCCCCAGCAGATCGCCAGCGCCGGCCCGATGATAGGGGCCGCACCGGCAATGGAGGCAAAGTGATGTCCTAAAAGAACCTCCCGCCGCGCCGGAATATAATCGACACCGTCATAAAGGCGATGAGACGGTGTCGATTGCTCATTTGAGGCCTTCACCACGTCCCGTTCAAGTTTCTTTCCATAGGTTAGATAAAGGACAAAATAAATCGAAAAGCCGACAATGATAATAAGCGTTGTCATCGTTTCCTCCCTTCTCTTGTTAAAAATCAGAAGATATATTCAATAAAAATTCTTTTCTGATTCACTCGGACTTACTTTTTTTGTCCTCTGTAAGGACATTTTTTATGCACAATTTAAAAATAGAATGGCAAAAGGCGTGCCATGAATAAATGTTTAAGGTAAGATCAAATAATACCCTGATAAGTCATTATAATCGCCTGAGATAAATGAAATTTTCATCGCATGCGAAAGAGAATTGGTGTCAGAATTTTTTACACGATGTAAAAAGAATTGGAATTTGATATTGGTTTGGATTAACACAGGGTTGAAATCTTTGTTCAATTAAT
>JARRRC010000054.1:0-6446 GCA_037381105.1 Desulfobacterales bacterium | reverse complement strand
ATACCATTTCGCAAACAGCTTATCAAAATACTTCTCATCCTCAATCATCTCTTTGGTGATGTTATATGTCCCTCTGACACCCATGTAATTTAAAGCGGATGCGCCAAAAAGAAATTTTTTCAGGGTCTCGGATATCTGGAGGTTATTTTGTTGCGCATAGTATTCAAAATAATTTTGGACCGCTTCATCCAGAATGAGCTCAATCCCATATTCTTTCTTGAAATTTTCAACAAAGTCCACAAATGGCGATTTTTCCAGTATTCTCAAAAGATAGTCTTTGGGTTTTTCACACAGCTCCCGATTCACTTTCAGCGTGGAAAAATTGGAGCCCGGGAGTTCAAACTGAAAGTCCGTTAAGATGTTTTCCCATACACTGACAAGGGCACGGGCGCCCGTCTTTTTATTTTCCGAAATTTCCGCCACATATTCAATGGCGTTCGACGTAAACTCCAGATCGATATTAAACAATTTAAATTCCATTTTGTATTGATTGAGGATCGAGTCCTTGGTATCTATCATGATACGAATCAAATCGTTTTTGGACAGCAGGTTGACAAATGTTCTGATGGGAGACCTGCCGATCAATTCCGGAAGAAGTCCGAAATTAATAAAATCATCGGCTTCCGCTTCCTTATAAAAGTTTTTCAACTGGCTTTTTTCGTTCTTTTTCGCTTCAGAAGCAAATCCTTTGATTTCGACACTGCCATCTTCTTTGAGCCGTCCTTTATGCTGCAAACGTTTTTTGACAATGGACTCCAGATTGTCACCCGTCCTTTCAAAAGAGCCCCCCAATATAAACAAAATATTTTCCGTGCTGATCATGTTGTCCTGTTTGCCGGCGCTTTCTCCCTTTTGTCGATCGATGACCTCCTGAATTTGTGAGGCGGCGGAATATGGATTGTTGATGGGAACAAGTTTTCTCTCTATTAGTTTTAAAACCGACCGTTGAAATCCTTCTCTGGAAATATCATGTCCGGCCGGTGAACCGTCTTTTGCCTTTTTGTCGATCTCATCAATGCAGATCAGACCGCCGTATCGGCTGATAAATCTCGCCTGTTCTTCCCGATGACGTCCCGGCGCCAAATCAATCAATTCGCGAACCATATCATCGGCACTTTTACCCACATAGCCGGCTTCCGTATAATCCGTAGCATCAATGATGAGTGTCGGAACCTGCAAAAGATCTCCTAAAACTTCTACACAATACGTTTTTCCGCTGCCTGACGGTCCTGCGGTGATGGTATTTTTCTTTCGGAATCTTTTTACCGTCTGATCCTCCGGGTTCTCCCGGAGATATTTGATCATGGCAAAATGATAGCCTGCGGCAATGGCCAGCCGTTTTTTATATTCCTCCTGCCCGATGACATATTTGTCCAAATGTCTTTTAATTTCTTTGGGAGTATAGATTTTAGGTTCAATAGTTTCCGGCACCTTTTTTTGTGAAGCAAATCGATTATCAAGAAAAGACTGAAACGCCTCGCCGGCACTTTCCTGGGCATCCAGATATGCTTTGGCGGCCTCTTCCTCAGAGCAATTATAATTGGTCATGATTTGCGTTACGGCTTCTTTTGGAATGGATATTTTCATAAGTCTTAACCGATTAGAAGATAGATAACCACTTTGGTTAAATCGTCAAATGGTTTTTTACGATTTGACCAATCGCCCTTTCGACGAACTGACCAACCAACGTTTATCCGTGGTTTTGATTCTCCTCTTTCCTCTATTTCTATTTTCTCTTTCCTGTCTCTTAGTTATGCTTTATAGAAGTTATCTCAAAAATAGGATTTTCGGTCGAGATCAAGGCGAGGCCGAGGATCAACCCGCAGGCATACTCAAGTATGTCGAGGACTTGATATGAGGCCTCAACGCCGATATCGGGCGAAAAGACTTTTTTGAGATGACTTCTAATTTTAGGTTACAATCCACACCGCCATCTCCCTCGCCATTTGAATAATCTTGTTGCTGACCCGGCCCATGTCAAACGCTTCCACATTCGAAACACCTCTTCTTCCAACCACAATCGTTCCATATTCACCGTTTAATGCTTCTACGACAATCGCACTTGCTCTGCTGGGAACTTCTTTAACAACTGTGGTAGGGATCTGATTACGATTAAAGCCGGCTTTTTCCAGATGATCTGCGGCATTTTTAAAAATAGATGCCATGACTTTTTCAGTTTGATGCAATTTTGCTTTCTCAATATCTCTAATTGCATGAAACAGGGTGATTTCGCAATGCGAGCTATCCGCCATGACGCCAACGTAATCTATGGCTCTCTTTGCTCCTTCAGAAGCATCTATTGCCACTAGTATTTTCCCGATTCGTGGTGTGCCGCCCACAATGCAAACAGGCGTATGGGTCAGGCGGCCGATCAATTTATTGGCAACACTTCCCCATAAAAAATCTTTGAGCATACTCGTTCCCCAGCGCCCCACCACCACTCCGTCATAATTGTTTTGTGACTCAATCACAATGTCTCTTGCAATGCCTGCTTTTTTTCTCTGAATTTTTATGTGAACAGCATTTTTCGGGACATTTTGATCCAGAAACAACTGCCGGGATTTTTCCATGAATGTTTGAATCTTTTGGTTTTGTTGTGCCTCCCAGGACCGTATGCCGGCGCTTTCATCCGGGTATTCGGGCTCTTTTTCCATATCCCAGAAACTTTCCGGAAACTGTGTCAGTACATAAAAAAGAACGACTTTCATTTGATCCGGCGGAAACAACCGACTGGCATAGCGCACCGCCTCAAAAGCCTGATGAGAACCATCCACCGCCAATAAATATTTTCTTTTGGATTTTGCCACGATGTGCTCCTTTTTAAATCCCTCACCACAAAAATTGTCCGCCTCAGGCGTGATCACACGGTTTAAAAAAATGGCACTCCATATAAATCATGTCCGCAAAAGATATGCCAACAATGACTTCTGGAGATTAAATGAATTAACATATTGATAAGTTATAAAATATTGGAAACTGGATGGATGTTTTATTTTGGATCAAAAGAGAACGGGTGTCGAATTTCTTTACATAATGTAAAAGCAAAAGATAGGGCTTCGCCCCATTTGGAATGTTGGAAGAATGCAATAGTGGAATAGTGGGAAAAAATGAAGCCATTGATTAAAGTGAAATAGAATTCCTTAAAACCATTATTCCAATATTCCAACATTCCATCATTTCTGCGGAGATCTCAAATTTTGACATGATAAAAAAATTCATCAATACAGGTAATTGTGAAATCTTTGAAACGTCCTGCTATGATGTGTCTCCTCTTACCGAAGTTTTTAGCTCAAGGCCAAAATTTTCGATCAACGTCAGTAACGACCACTTCATGCCGCTTCTCTTCTTCTCAGATGGCGTTCCGTCTCAAAATATTGCTCGTCAACCGCCGGACATCCCGATAAAGGATAATCCTGACAAACCTATAAACTCATCTGATCTTATACGGATTAATAACCAACACAGGAACAGGCGATCTCTTCACCACATTATCCGCCACACTACCAAATATCGTGTGCTCCAATCCTTTACGACCGTGTGTCCCCATAATCAATAGGTCAATATTTTCGGATTCAACGACTTTTAGAATTTCATCGGCAGCGTCTCCGGAAACGACCCTCTTTTGAAAATTGGGGCAGCCTTGTAACTGATTTTCACAAACATTGTCCATGGCCTTTTTGGCAACCTCGATGGCTTCTTTCTGAAACTTATCCATAGAAGGGTGGGGGACATAAAGCTTGCCCCATCTGTTAAGGTCTTGCACCACATGGATTAGGTAAACAAGACTGTCGTATTTCCCGGAAATAGACAGCACATAAGGCAGGAGCTTTGACGAATTTTCTGTCAAATCCAATGGGAAGAGAATCTTCTTGATTTCTATCATAGCCTTAACCTCCTTCATCTTTCTCTGCTTTGATGATTTTGAAGATTCATGTTATCCTACTTTTTCCAACGCTTAAAAAATCACCAATTAATTCTCTATCATTCATATTATGCAATCTTTCCCTGCTACAAACGCGGATCAATATGTTTTGGGCCTCCGCACTCCGGAGTGTAGCAGGTGGCATCGATAAAATTATGCTTTTCTTTGCATTCAGGGCAAACTTCCGGTGGCTTTCCGGCTGTAACGAGAAACCCACAATTTAAGCATTTCCAGTAGGTCAAACCGCATTCAGGGCATATATCTCCCACAAACCTGCCGTCTGCTGTGTATCCACAAAGTGCGCATGTATATTTTTGTTGTTCTTTTCCCATTTCCTTTTTCTCCTGTTTCCTTAATTGTTCCTTCCAATATATGAATACATTGATAAAAACCTACTATAATCCCTGGCAATGAAAATGAAGAACGATTCATCGTAACAATCATATTTATTCCCGTGTCATGGCCTTTCCACATTTAGAACAGCGCTGCTCATAGCAGGGAATCCCCAATTGGTGAGGTACTTTTTCACCACAACTTGGACAGATACATGATCCGCCGGGGCCGGCACCACGGCCGCGTCCCTCTCTGCGCGGGCGCATGCCCCCTCCTGCGCCCGGCCTTCTACCACTTGAACCCTTTTCATCGCCTCTAGGCATTTTATTCACCTCCTCTAAATCATTGGTCCTATATTTTTTGGCTCTTTGGTACTGGTTTCTTCGATCGAGCGTCGAGCATCAAATTTCAGATAAAGATATTGAATAACCATTTGATCTTACCTTATCAAAACCTTACAGTAGCATGAAGTATGCCACAAATTCATAACCTTAATTTAAACTAATTTTTCAATAAGTTGTATAATTGATTATTTCAATTAGCTCTGTAACACAGCAAAATTTCGAAAAATTTCGAAATCTAATTTCGAAATTTTTCGAAATCGAATACCCCATCTCAGATTGCATGAACAGGTAAGTAAAGATAATCGAGTGACTTTAGGACATTTTGGAAACTATGTAACCAATAGCAACGGATTTTTATTTTTATGGCACACTTTATGCTCGTTAATAGTTGATAAATTCTGAAAAGACGCTATTTGTCTTTTTACGATATTATACAGTTCCTCGTCCTAAAGAGCAGGAATTGTCGGGATCAATCCGGTCAACAATTGACAAAATCATCAAGTATTATTTAAGGAAACATCTCTGAAGCGTCTATATTATCAACCATTCCATGCGGAAACAGGATCAAATGACAGCAATCCCATCTCAAAATGTCCTTCGCCAAATGGCTTCTCGATGGCTCGGTCCATCCCAAAGCCACCATCCTTTGAGAATTCATACGGACACCACGGATTTTTTTAAGATAGAATATAACGATATCCTTGTTTTAAACAGCAAGCCTTATCTTATTCGTCATAATGCCAGAGAAGGACGTTTTGGGCTGGATGATGAAGTTAAATTTTGGGTAAAACGTGCCATCGATCTTAAAACCGGCAGCCTGAAAATCATCAAACTTGTTTTTTATGAAACCTTTAAAACCCGGATTGGGGGGATCGAATTCGAGTGTTTTCGCAGCCCCAAGAAGGAGGCCCGTATATTGGAAGTGATCAGCGGTCATAGGAACTTCATGCATGGATATTCAATCGAAGATGGAAAGGGTAATATCGTTCGCGTACTCGATTATATATTTGGAAAATCCCTCCATGCTTATATTGCCAATTTACAAATGGATCACCACACCTATTTTTACAATTTTTTCCCCGACATTCTGCGTAATTTTTTGGAATGTATAGAAGCGATCCGTTTTCTCCACCAGCATGCTGAAAAACACGGAGATATTCGGCGAGACCATATATTGATAGACCGTGATAATGGGTTGTACCGCTGGATTGATTTTGATTTTAACTATCGCCATCGAGAAAACATATACGGTTACGATCTTTTTGGCCTGGGTAATGTTTTGATGTTTTTAGTGGGCAAGGGGGATGTGCTGCTGCTGGATCTAAAGAATCAGGATCATCCTGCTCTTGGCGGGCTGCGGGAAGAAGATATGAATATCGTGTTTAACAACCGCGTTGCCAATCTCAAAAAGATTTACCCTTACATCCCCGAATCACTCAACCGGGTGTTGATGCATTTTTCTAAAGGTACCAATTGGTTTTATGAAAACACAACACAACTGCTGGATGATTTGAGAGAATTCAAAATGTTGAACCAGAATGTTTCCATAAATATTTACCCTAAAAAACTTTAGATTAAGGAGGCCGATGCATGATCGATAGGAACAAAATCTATAACAAAAACATCCTGATTGCCGTGGACAAGTCAGAAAACGCCCGACGGGCAGTTTCCTATGTGGGCCAGCTTTTGAAGGGCACAAAAGGCTTTAAAGTCTTAATTCTGCATGTCATCAGTCAACCTGAAGAGGATTACTTCCCCACATCTGCTGAAAAAGAGAAATGGCTCAACAGGTACAAGCTGAAAGTCGATGCCATGTTGGAGGAATATCGCCAAATGTTGATACGTGA
>JARRRC010000053.1:31030-31889 GCA_037381105.1 Desulfobacterales bacterium | reverse complement strand
CCCGGGAGTTGGTTCGATTTAAAACCATGCACTCAAGACCCGATGAGATCCGGCAATGCGCCGCATACATCCAACGGTATTTAAAAAATCTGGGGGTTTCCTGCAACCGCTTTGAGTATGGAAATGCTCCTGCCGTTTCAATACTTCCCCAAAGCGGGAGGACTCCGGTACTTTTGATGAGTCACATGGATGTCGTTGATGCTCCCGACAAACTCTTCAGGCCGGTGATACGGGATGGCAAGCTCTATGGGCGGGGGTGTTTTGATGATAAATATGCGGTGGCGCTGTCTTTGGTCCTTTTAAAAAACAACCTGAAACGGCTTCGAAAACAGGGCAGGGGACAACAGGATTTGTCCTTCGGAATTTTGATAACCAGTGATGAAGAAATCGGAGGTTTCAACGGTGCCAAAAAGATACTCAGCCAAATAAAAACAGACTTTTGCATTGTCCTTGACGGCGGCAGCATTGAAAAAATTGTTGTCAAAGAAAAAGGTGTCGTCAGAGTCAAGCTTATATCCTCGCTTAAAGCAGATTCCGAAGACAAATCTCTCCTTGAAAGAAACGCTTCTGAAATATTGAAAAATGACGTTGTCAGATGGGAAACCGATTTTGTGAAATCTGCGCCTGAACACCGACACAGAAAAATTATCTGCAGCTCGATTCGTTCGTCAACATCTCGTCATGGCATTCCGGAGATCGCCGAAGCGCATTTGGAGATTTGGTACACGGAGACCGATGATGTTGAACGAATGTTCACTTTCATGCAAAAGGAGTTGCACAGCGATATCATCATAGAGGATGTGGAACCGGTGTTCGACAAAGGTGAGTCAAAGCACCTGAAGATGCTTTTGGAAATTTC
>JARRRC010000053.1:28218-31000 GCA_037381105.1 Desulfobacterales bacterium | reverse complement strand
ACGGCGGCAACAGCCGGCATACGCCGGATGAACACGTTGCCATCGAAAGTGTTTATGAACTTTATGAACGGATGGATGCGTTTGTTCGGCGATGCGAGTCATCTGCAGGGGTCTATCAAATATGGTGAAAAAGAAAAAAATTAAACTGATTTCCTGGAATGTAAACGGTATCCGAGCCGCTGTCCAAAAGGATTTTTTTAAATCCTTTCAACAGATGGATCCCGACATATTGGCTGTTCAGGAAACCAAGATACGGGATTCGCAACTCACGGAAGAAATGAAACATGTTCCGGGTTATGAGGCGTTCTGGTCTCATGCCACGGTAAAAAAGGGATACAGCGGCGTCTGCACCTATACCCGCATCAAACCAAGACACGTAAAGTACGGTATCGGTATTCAGAAATTCGACGATGAAGGTCGCATTGTGGAAATGGATTTTGACGATTTCATTTTGTTTAACGTCTATTTCCCCAACGGCCAAATGAGCCAGGAGCGGCTTCAATATAAACTCGATTTTTATGAATATTTTTTCGATTACGCCGATGCCTGTAAAAACCAGGGGCGAAGTCTTATTATCACCGGAGATTACAATACAGCCCATGATGAAATCGATTTGAAAAATCCAAAAGCCAATGAAAATAAATCCGGGTTTTTACGAATCGAGCGAGATTGGCTCGATCGGATTGTTGAGAGAGGCTACGTGGACACATTCAGGCATTTTTATCCGGATACCGTTAAATATTCCTGGTGGACCTATCGGTTCAACGCAAGGGACCGAAACATCGGGTGGCGAATCGATTATTTTTTTGTAACCGAAGATATGATTCGCAACGGTTGGATCAAGGAGGCATTTATCGATAATGATATTTTCGGTTCGGATCATTGTCCCATTGGACTGGTTCTCAAAATTTAGTCCCGATAACCATTAAAAATACGTGTACCAAGCACAAAAATCATGCGAGTTCTTTGACATCATGGATTGATGCATTATTTTAATATTAAAGCTTCTCCGGTGTGCGTGCATCTTATTCATCGGTTGGCAGCAAAAAAATTAAAAATTAAAGTACACCGATCATAACAACGGCATTTGGGGAAGCTAAAAAGTGAATGCGCCTGACGCACTCCGGCATGATTTTTAAAGAAAAAGTCGTCAAGTTTAAAACAGGCAGGTTTCGTTAGAACCTGCCTGTTTTGTTTTCAAATGGATCGTTTTGATTCTTGATGTGATCTACATTCCCAGATAGATATCCTTGATCTCCGGATCTCTCAGGAGTTCGCTGGAAGGTCCGTTTTTCACTACTCTGCCGGTTTCGAGAATGTAGGCGTAATCGGAATTTTCCAGGGCCAGCTGCACGTCCTGCTCAACCAGCAGGACGGTGGTTCCCTGTTTGTTGATGGCTTCGACGATGTCCACCAGACTGTCGACAATCAGCGGCGCGAGGCCGAGAGACATCTCATCGATCAGAAAGAGCCTGGGGTTGCCCATCAACCCGCGGCCGATGGCCAGCATCTGCTGTTCGCCGCCGGAGAGGCTTCCGGCTTTTTGCATTCGACGATCGTTTAAAATCGGGAAAAGAGAATATATCCGCTTCAGACTTGAAATCACGTCCGGATCCTTGTGGCGGTGGTAGGCACCCATGAACAGGTTCTCTTCGATGGTCATGTCCGAAAAAAGCTTTCGGCCTTCCGGTACAAGAATGACCCCCTGCTGCACGATTTCATGGGCCGCCAGCACGTCGATACGCCGGCCATTAAAATAAATTTCTCCGTTTTTGGGTGTTTTGATGCCGGAGACGGTTTTCATGAGGGTGGTCTTCCCGGCGCCGTTTGCACCGACGATGGCGATGATCTTTCCCTCTTCCACGGAAAGAGATACATCCCACAAAACCTGAATGTCGCCGTAGAAAACATCGAGATGGGTCACTTCCAGAAACATGGGCTCCTCGCTCAGGGACTTTTAGCCTGCTGGTATCGTTTGCCGAGATACGCCTTGATCACTTCTGTGTTGTTGAGAACTTCTTCAGGCGGACCCTCGGCAATTTTTTCGCCGTGATGGAGCACGAAAAGACGGTCACTGATCGCTTTGATGGCTCTCATTACGTGCTCGATGACGATAATCGAGATGCCCCGTGCGCGTATCTGTTTAATCAAAGCCACAGCAGCATCGACTTCCTTCGGATTCAGCCCGGACATGACTTCGTCGAAAAGAACCACTTCGGGGTTCATGGCCAGGGCCTTGGCAATCTCAAGGCGCTTGCGGGAGGCGACACTCAATTGGTCGGCCTGTTGATTTCTGACTTTCTCCAGACCGACGAAGGTGACAATTTGCCCGGCCGTTTCCAGGGCATGGCGTACCCTTTGTTTTTTGGATTGTCTACCGAACATGGCGCCCACCGCAATGTTTTCCAAAACCGTCATCCTGGCAAAGGGTTTGACGATTTGGTAGGTCCTGGCAATGCCCAGGCGTCCGATCCGGTAAGGTTTAAGCCCTTTTATTGAGCTGCCCTTGAACAGCACGTCGCCGCTGGTGATGGCGAGGCTGCCGCTGATCATGTTCACCAGTGTCGTTTTTCCGGCGCCGTTGGGTCCGATCAACCCCAGGATCTCCCCTTCGTTGAGGGTAAAATCCACCTGATAGTTCGCCATCAGTCCTTTGAACTGTTTGGTCAATGCCTTTGCTTCCAGAATCGCTTTTTGATGCTCGGTCATGACTGCCAATCACCTTTAATTGTTAATTCCATCACACCCGATTCTTCCTGATGTTGTCCAGAAAATAAACGAC
>JARRRC010000053.1:610-28182 GCA_037381105.1 Desulfobacterales bacterium | reverse complement strand
CAATTTTTTGCCGCCGCTGAAGATATCGAAGACACCCTTTGGCGCAAAAAGAATGGCCAGGATGATGATGGAACTGAAAAAAAGCGTATGGATAACCAGAAAATAATTGGAAAGAAACGTTGAGACCACCTCAATGATCACGGATCCGATGGTCGGCCCCCAAAGACTGCCGATGCCGCCGAACACCGCCATGACGATCACTTTTACGGTTTTGGCGACCGTAAACACCGGCTCCGGCTTAATAAACCCTTGTTGATAGGCATAGATCGCCCCTGCAAGACCTGAGAAAAAACCGGTTAAACTGTATGCGGCGCTTTTGAACAATGTCGTGTTGATGCCGATGGAGTTCGCGGCGTCTTCATCTTCGCGAATGGCGATCAGCCCGTAGCCGAGTTTACTCTTTAATATAAAATGAGTGGCCAGCAGCATCATCAGCAGCACGCCCAGGGACGTATAATAAAAAAAGCGATAGCTGGCGTCGATGGAAAGGTCAGGAATGGGCAAATACATGCCGGAATTTCCTTCCGTGATGTTTAAATTCTGAACCAGAGCTTGGGTCGCCTCGGCAAGGCCCAGCGTGGCAATGGCGAAATAATGTCCCCTCAGTCGAAGAATCGGCAGCCCGAACACATACCCATATGCTCCACTGAGCAATCCGCTGAGCACCATGGACGGGAAAAAGCCGAGCCCGAAAGTCGTCATGCAAATAGCGGTTGCATAAGCGCCTATGCCGAAGAAGAGGATGGTGCCGAAATCCGCATATCCGGTGTAGCCGCCGATGATATTCCAACTACTGGCAAGGATGGCGTAAATCAGAATGTCCGTCCCTGTCCGAAGATTGAAGTTGTTGAGAAAAAACGGGAGTGCAACGGCAATCAAAACAGCAATTACCAGGAAAATGGACGATTTTTTCATAAATTACCTTCTTGCACCCAGAATTCCCTTGGGCATAAAAATAATCACTACCAGAAAAATGACAAAGCTGATCAGGTTTTCATATGTCGCGCCGAACCAGTTCGTGCCCAATGCTTCTGCGATACCGAGGATGAGTCCGCCGACCAGTGGCCCCAACATTGTTCCCAGTCCGCCGATAATGGTCACTACAAAGGACTTTAGGGTCAAAATGCCGCCCATGGTGGGCGAAATGGGAAATAGAATCGACCAGAGGGTCCCGGCTGCTGCTGCCAGGCTCGTTCCAATGGCAAAGGTGCTGGCGTAAATGCTGCCGACTTTTACACCGCCCAGCTTGGCTGCATCCAGTTCCTGGGACGTTGCCCGGATGGCTCGGCCAAGACGGGTACGATTCATGAGCCAAAAGAGAATTGCCGAGATGAAAAGAGCCAGGATGAAGGCGGCCAGCCGCACGTACGGTATGGTGGCACTAAGAAATTGAAAGTTTGCCGCTCCGTAACCGACCTGTACTTTGCGAATATCCGCCGTCCAGAAGAGAAGCGCAAGGTTGTCGATAAGCAGTTCGATACCGAAGGTTAAAAGAAGCGTTATGAAGATATCCGCCTGCACCACCAGGTTGATCAGGTACTTTTGAATCAGCCAACCCAATAGAAAAATTATTGCCATGGAAAGCGGCAAGCTGACAAAAGGATCCAGCCCCAATCCGGTGAAGAGCCAATAGGTGGTGTAGGCGCCGAGCATGATGAATGATCCGTGGGCAATGTTGATGATGTTCATCACTCCCCAGATCAAAGACATTCCCATGGCCATGAGTGCATAGAGCCCACCCTTGAGCAAGCCGTTGATAATAATCTGTGTGACCATTGGTTTTCCTCGATTCAGAAATTCTAAAGAAGCGAGAAGACTCAACAGATGAATCGATGTTGATCTCGAAGAAAGCCCGGACCGTCTCCTCTCCACGCAATAGAGAGGAGACGGTCTGTATTTACGAGGTCGTACGCGTCTTCAACGCTCGCTCCGGTCCGGGACAGGGCATGCCGCGCCGGCTGCAGCCCATTGGAAACTGCGAGTTCGACATTTGGGCCAATCATCTGCAAAACGACGTTGGCCCCTTGGATCCTGTCATATTTTACGAACGCTTGCTCCACGCCGGGACAGGATACACGGCCGCGTGCACGCCATGGGGATAAACCAGTTCGACCTTTCCGCCAATAATCTGCAAAACGACGCTGGATCCTTTGATCTGGCCGTCTTTCATGAAAGTCACCTTTCCGTAAATCGTGTTCAGATCGGTGGAGGCAATGGCATCGCGGACTTTCTGGGGATCCAGGCTGTTTGCACGTTGGATGGCGTCTTTGAAAACGGCAATATCGGCAATGGCCGATGCATTGTGGTAATCAGGGTCATATCCGTATTTTTTCTCGAAGTTCTTCACGAACGTAGCGGTATCTTTGAAAATGTAACCGGAAAAATTCATCTGCGGTGACCATGAGGCTACGCCGTAAATATAGTTGGCATCATTTCCCAGGGCTTGACGGAAATTCGCTTCCGACGGCCCAACGGTCAGGCTTATCATGTACGGGGAGACATTGAGCTCCTTGGCCTGCTGAACGAAATTGATGGCTTCTTCCGTATGCCCGGCCACGAGAACGGCGTTGACGCCTTTGGATTTGACCTTGGTCAGAACCGAAGAAAAATCCGATGCACCGGCGGTGTATTTTTCGTAAACGGCGACGTCATAACCCATTTCTTTGGCCTTGGCCAAGGTTCCCTGGGCGACACTGACATCGAATTTGTCGTCAGCGTAGAGAATCGCGAGTTTTTTGGCTAAAGGTTTTTCGTTTTTGAGAAAAGCGAGGGTTGAGGCAAAATAGTCTCCGGCTTGGGGAAGGGTGCCGAAGATGTACTGATTTCCCTGGCTGAAGATTTTGCCGGAAGCACCGCCCCCTTCAATCATCGGAACGCGATAACGCCGGGCCACGATGCTGTCGGGGATCGTGATGCCGCTGGTGTAAGGGCCGAGAAGAAAGTTGACCTTGTCTTCGGTAATCAGCTTTTCAACCAATCTGGAACTTTCGGTCGGTTTGCTTTCGTCATCATAAAAAACCAGTTTCAACTTGTAGGTTTTTCCGTCGACTTTGACACCGCCGGCCTTGTTGACCTGTTCGACCGCATATTTGTATGAATCGACGTAGAGCTTGCCGGTACGGCTATGGGAACCGGTAAAAGAAATGGCACACCCTAATTTGATCACGTTGTTGTTATTGGCTGCAAAGGCAGAGCTGGAAAACAGCAGCGCCACGCCGAATATCAGGATTGAAGAAAGGTATAGAGATAACCTTTTAGTTTTCATAATAAACCTCCTTGAATTTTCAGCTCCATCTCCCAATTTGTATGGGTTATGAAAACAATTGAATGAATTAAGAACTCGCTTTTTGAGAGCGGATAGATTAATGAATTGAAAAGAACTCGCTTTTCGAGAGCGGATAGATTGAAAGTTTACGATTGTTATCAAATCTCAATCTATTGGAGATTACCGTTTGCGGTTACGGTAACCATATATTTCAGAATAACCACGACGTCATGGGTTGTCAATTGCTATTTTTTTAAAAATTTTGACCCAACCCTGGAACATTGCAGGTATTTTAGGCAAATCTTTCCGTTGATCCTTGGGCGATGGACTTGCGTATTCAAATGGGATATGGTTTATTCATAAACGGCCGGCGAACACATCGTACGGCAGGAAATCAGAAAAAGAGAGGTAAATGTCATGGCCAAAGTAATGATTCAGCCGTCAGACTATGAGAATATCAGCCTGGCCGTAGACCGGGCCTTTGAATACTTTCCGTTGAAATTAAAGGGCAAAAAGATCTTGATTAAACCCAACGTACTCAGGGCCTCGCACTGGAATGAAGGTGTCGTTACACACCCTGCGGTCCTGAAGGCCGTGGTGGAAAAAGTGGAGACCATGGCGCCCGAATCGATTGTTGTGGGAGACAATCCCGGGTTGTTCAACTATGGAGCCAACGAGAAGAGCTTTGAAATAACAGGTTTGATGGCGGCGGCCGGAGGCCATTATGAGAACATCGGCAACGAATCGGCAAGCGTCGATTTCAACCCGGATTTTTTGCCCTTTGTCAGTCTGTCCCGAATAGTTCTGGAGGCCGATGTCATTATCAGCCTGCCGAAATTCAAAACTCATGGATTGACGGTCATCACCGGCGCGATCAAAAACAGCTACGGCTTTTTGCCCGGCGCACAAAAGGCCAAACTGCACAAGATTGCGGGAAGCCCGCAGCGTTTTCAAGAAATGCTGGTGGATGTGTTTAAACTCCGTGTGCCCGACCTGTTTATCGTGGACGCCATAGTCGGTATGGAAGGGAACGGCCCTGCGTCGCCCGATCTCAGAAACATCGGGCTGGTATTGGCTTCGGATAATGCCGTGGCCGTGGATGCGGTGATTGCGACCTTGATGGGATGCGACCCCGGAAGACTCCGTTTTCTGCAAAAAGCAAAAGAGGCCGGGCTGGGGGAATATGATCTTGAAAAGATAGCGGTGATCGGAGAGTTGAGGCCGATTCCCGATTTCAAACTTCCACCCCTTGGCGGCGAAGCCATCATGCACAATGAGGCGATTCAGTCAATGATTCTTGACCGAACCCTTCTTCGGCCTCAGGCGGATCCTGAGCTGTGCACCGCATGCGGCACATGTATCGAACAATGTCCGGTGTCGGCCCTGACCATGGATATGGATGAGGATATTCCCCGGGTGGATGCCGATACATGCATTACCTGTTTTTGCTGCCAGGAAATGTGTCCTGAGAAAGCCATTGCCTTGAGCTAGTGTCCATTGATAAACGGCCCTTTTGTCCTGATCGGCGTTCTCCTCGGGTTCCCGGCTGCGGCATACAGACGCATGCCTTCCTGTCCCGCTTTGCGGGGGCCGCAACCCCTTGTGCGGCCTTGATCAGAACAAAAATTGCTCATTTCTGAATTGGACGCTTATTTTGGACAAGGGAGAGGTTAATGGAGATAAAATTTATCTTTGATTAGTCCGGCCAATCGGCAGTGAATGGGTTGAAACTTTTTCAAAAAATGGGTGCATTCATCGCAAAAATTCATACCCCTTCCATCGATAATTGCCCGAACATATCCCCAGTATCCAAACTTGTTGAATTCTCCACGGCTCATTGGGCACAGTGAACCGTCCGGCGCCAGTTTGTAGGATGCGTGATCGGTTAATCCGAAATTATGACCCACTTCGTGCAAAGATACTTTGACGGTTCTGTCGACATACAATTCATAGTCCGCTTCCGTAACGACTTCAGACGGACTCAGGCGCTTGGTGGAAACGACGGCAACATGATTCATAGCATTTTTGCCGCCGAAAATGGTATTGTAAAATTCATCTTCATCATGCGTCGTTAAATCCGAATCAGTGATTCCCAAGACATGTCCGCCGAATTCTTCGTGGAGTACCATTGTCAGAAATAGCGCATCGAACGTGTCGACGGCAGGGGCTTGATGGTGACACACCTTGAATTCTTCAATCATACCATGAAACGATTCCAAGATCTTTTCACCGATTTCCTTGAGGCTGCTGTATGTCATACAGTCGCCGATACGGACAATATTTATTTTCGATATATTTTCCATCATTTGAAAAGTTCCTAAAGGCTGATCCAATAGGTGTTTGTGTCGGATGCTGCATGCGATCAATAAATAATTTATTCTATCATATTTTTCAATATTATACAAAACAAACACAAGTCAAAGATCCATCATTCAAATGAAGCCATGGCAGGAAAGGAAATGACGATCTGCTTGACTTTGTTTTCACCCGATGTCAAATTGAAATTATGACATTAACAGCATTTCAAATTTCAGAATTGCCCGAACTCAAATCACCTATTTTAGTCGCGGGATTTGGGGGATGGGGAAATGCCCTGGATATTTCACGGGGAATGGCCGACTTTTTTTCGGTACGATATCCTTCGTCCGGAAGTCGATATCCAAGAAGGGGAACTTTTGCGCTTTGATCCGCCAAGCGGATCGGTTTATGCCGCCCATCTCGATACGGCTCCAAACGATCTTGTTGTTTTGGAAGCAGACGAACCCAATCTTCAATGGAATCTTTTTGCAAAAGAGCTGTTTTCACTTTGTCGAAAGCTCGGCATCAAAACCGTCATTTCTCTTGGCAGCATGTATGACAATGTCCTTCATTCAGACCGGATCATATCGGGTATTGCTTCACACAAAGACGTCCTTTCCATGCTGAAACAAAAAGGCGTGGTTCCGGTTTCCTACCAAGGGCCCGGCGCAATTCATTCTACCTTTCAGTATGAAGGTGCCCAACAGGGTTTTCAATGTATCAGCCTGTGGTGTCACTGTCCGTATTATTTGCAGAATACCAAACATTACGGCCTCCTGTCCCATTTGGCCGGTGTTTTGTCTTTTCTGGGTGGATTCGAACTGGATACCCAAGACCTTGAAGCGCGCTGGAAATCCGTTGAAAGCCAGATCGAAAAAATTATCGAAAACAGCAGTGAACTCCAAGCCATGATCGATAATATCCGGAAGGCTAAAGTGCGCGGAACCTGGCAAAATTTGAAGAAATCATCTAAAGGCGAAAAGGTTATCGATTTAACGGATTTTCTACCGCCGCGCTAGTTTAAGGTTCCGAACAAGGGAGCCAAGTTCTTTGCGCCGTTTGAAATCCAGTCCTTGGCATAGGGCTGCACCCAGCAGAATCAAGCCGAACCAGGCGTGGTTGAAGCCGTCAAATTTTGTCCAGATGATTTCTTCCGCAGCAGTAATGAGCACAACCCCGAATAAAGGTCCGAGAACCCCCCTTATCGGTACAATTCGCGAGGCCAGCAGCGCCGTAATACTAAGTGTCAGGCTGAATCCCGATGTCGGATTCACGTGAGAGTTTCGCGCCAGGTAAAGTACTCCCGCCATGCATGCGGGAACAGCCCCGGTCATGAGGCACAGGATCTTTACTTTTCGGGTAGGGATACCGATGACTTCCGCGGCCTCCTCGTCGGCTTCCGTCTCCTTGGAATAGAGCCCCCACCGGGAACGGGTAAAAAGTGAATGGCATGCTGCGGTTGCAAGAAGCAGAAATGCCGCCAGAAGATTGCACTGGAATTTGGATATGGCCTCAGGAATATAAAGCCCGGCAGAACCTCCGGTCACACCTTGCAGGGTTTCAAAGACCCGTTGAAAAATCACGAGGACCCCTAATGTGGCCAAAGCGTAATACCCGTGGTTCAAACCGGCTATCAAAAGGATAACCATTCCGGCTGCCATGGCGCTCAACACGATCGATAGGATCGATGCCGGGAAAAATGAAAGGCCCATGGAGACGGTGATGCCGTAACAGTAAGCACCCAATCCGAAAAAAACGGCGTGGCCCAGGCCAATCAAGCCCAGCGAACGTCCCGGAATATCATAAGACACGGCCATAATTCCATTAATGACCAGTGAAAAAAGAAAAATGCCGGCATACCCCTCATTGAATGCAACGGCGGGTAAGATCAAACCGCCTAATGCCGCAAATGTTAAAACCGCCCGCCATGATTTCATTGGCGCCTCCCGCTTCTTTTAAACACCAGATAAAAAACCAGCAGGCTGTATACGATGATATCCGTTGATGTATAAGTGAACAAGAATCCGGCAAACGATTCTATGAATCCCAGTGCCAGGCCGGCAACAGCAGGGCCCCGGAGGTTTCCCATTCCGCCGGCGACAACGATAAATAGTGCCTTAAGGGTTAGATTAAGTCCCTCTCTGGGAGAAAGAGGGTACAGGACGGAATAAAAAATGCCGGCCAACCCGGCCAGAATTGCAGCAAGACCCATGGCGCTCATGGCGGTGAAAGCGGGATTGATGCCGTAAAGAGCCGCAGACTCTTTATCTTGTGCCAAAGCCCGCATGGATCTTCCCGGATCTGTTTTTTTCATAAAAACAGTACAAAGACCGATGGTGACGGCAGCCGTCACCATCAATGCCGCCCTCAAGCCCGAAATTTTCAGGCCGAGAAGATTAAAGGCAGGAAAAGTAATGTAGGTCGAAATAGGCTCCCAGCCCTGCCACCACACAAAAAGATCTTCCAAAATGAGGGCAATCCCCAGGCTTGCTATCAAAGATGCCGCAACGCCGGCGGGGAGGGAAAGGTTGCGAAACGGTGCCGCGATAAAAAGATGCAGAAGGAGTCCGATTCCGAAGAAGACCGGTATCGCCAAGAGGCAAAATGTCCACGGAGAGAGCGGATAAAGGAGCAGAGATTTTTTATAAAGGATTGCGGCCAGTACCGCCAGGCTCCCGTGGGCAAGGTTGAGAACCCCCATGATTCCGAATGCCAGCGAAAGTCCCACAGCCAGCAGTGCATATACGCTTCCTAAAAAAAGGCCGCTGATGAGAACTTGAATCACTTTATTGTGGTTAAATAGTTAAATAGTTGATTGGTTGATTCTTTAAACGGCAAAGCGCATAGAGCATAGGGCGCAGTGATAGAAGTTAAGAAGGGAAGAAGACCAGAAGATTAGTTTTTTTAACTTTCCAACCTTCTCACTTACTGATCTTCTGTCCTCCATCCCCCGCCGTCTATCCTCCCGACCTCTGACTCCTGATCTCTGACCTCTCGTCCTTTGCCTCTTCCCTCTATTTTCCTGATCCAGGATAACGGTGCCCGGCTGCGGCGACATCCGGCGGCCAGACAACATGGTATTGCCCGCCAATGATCTGAGACGGATAGGTGTTGATGGTGCCGACACCATTTTCGGCAAAACTCACCACCCCGCCGATGGTCATAATCTTGAGACGTTTTAAGGTCGCCATCAGTTCTTCATTGTCCAGACTTCCGGTTCGCTCGACCGCCTGGGTTGCGGTTTCAAATGCCATCATATATGCCGGCGCCCATGGGAAGTCGTCAAGATTGATTCCGGAATGTTCCAGGATTTCTGTAAACAGATCCGGATTTCCGTAATTCATTCCCCGGGTCCAGTAGGACTGGCCGGTTACGCCTTCCGCACCGGGGCCCACCCCCTTTTTGAAAACGCCGCCATGGTGGATGACATGAAATTCTTTGGGATTAAGCCCCAGTTCTCTGGCCTGACGCATAAATGCAATGGAAAAGGGCACGTTGGCTGAAACGAAAACGATATCCGGCGTTTTTTCTTGAATTTTCACAATGGCCGCAGTGAAATCATGGGTATCCGGCGGCAGTACTTTGAGGGCAACCTCCTTCAATCCCGCAGTTTCCGCCAATTTTTTAGCACCGCGATATACGCCCTGGGGGTGCAGTGTATCTTCAACCACGAACGCAACGGTTTTCGCCCAACCTTCGGCCCTGATCATGTCCCAGTACCGGTGGGTGTAACGAGGGGCCGCATCGATGACGCAGACGATCCATTTGAAACCGCGATTGTATATTTTGGGGGAATTGGCGCAGATGGCGATGAAAGGCACCTTGTTTTCTTCGGCAGCCACGGTGGCCGCAAAGGTCAGGGGACTGGAATAGGGACCGAGAAGGATATCGGCCTTGTCTATGGAAACAAGCCTTTCGTAAAACTTTCGGGCGGTAGGGCCGTCGCTTTTATCATCGTATACAATGAATTTGATCGGAAGTCTTTTTCCTGCCGATCTGACATATACGCCGCCGCGGTGATTGACGGCAGTGGCATAGGCTTCCATCAGCTGTTTAAAAGGGCCTATTTCCGTTGAAAATTTACCACTCATGGAAACCGTTGCACCGATTCTTATTTCTTTTGGGGGTTCCGCACATGCGGTGAATATTGGACTCAAAACGATTCCGAGTGCTGACATGGCGAAGAACAATAAAAATAATGCGCTGCGTTTACAGACCTTCATATCCCCTCCTTCCACAAAAAAAGGGCCGTCCCGAGTCGGGATGGCCCTTGGCCTGAGCATAACTCGTCAATATTCATTCCTTTCTAATTTACAATGTGCTTTACATCATGCCGGATGTATTGTCAAGGAATAAGTGCTTGAATCTTACATGAAAAATGCGGATTGGATACAGCAGATTCACCTGCGGGAGTTTCATAAAATCGTTTCACGATTTTATTCAATCGTTAACAATCGCAGACGGAAGAACCGCTGCAGCCTGGACCGCAGCCGGCCGGGGACTGGGTGGGGGAGCTGCTGATGGTCAGCACTTCAATTTCAAAGGTCAATGACTCACCGGCTAAAGGGTGGTTCAAATCAAGGGTCAAATTTTCATCATCCACATGGGTAATTCTTGCGGGGACCTGCCGTCCCTCCGGGGTCTTAAGGCCTACCGTCATACCGGGACGGGGATTTATTTCAGGCGGTACGTCTGATCTGGCAAATGATTGGGTTAGTTTTTCGTCTCTTTGTCCATAGGCTTCTTCCGGTTCAAGGGTAAAAACCTTTTTTTCATTTACGGTCATTCCCATAAGTTCCTTTTCAAACCCTTTGATCAACTGTCCTGCACCCATTTGGATTTCGAGAGGCTGGCGGCCGTGGCTGGTGTCAAATACCTCTCCGTTTTGTAATGTTCCCTTGTAGTCAACACTGACAAACTTCCCGTTTTCTACTTTTTCCACAATGTTCTCCTTTTGGTTTGTGTTAGTAATTTTTTTAACATATGCACGAATATATCCATGTCAAGTCGGAAGTCTTTCTTCGAAAGACATGCGAGTTATCATGAGAATTGAAAATTGGGATAAAGCGCGTTTCATGAATGCTTATGGTTGGAAAAGATTTCATTAAAAAACTGCTTCATGGCTTCCCATGAGCGAAGATCGGCAAGGCGGTTGTAACCCAATCCGGGCATGTTCAGTTTGTCTGACTCGGGATTGGTGAAGCTGTGCTTTGCATAACCGTAAACATCCATCTGCCAGTCAATGCCCGACGCATTCATGGCAGCGATGTATGCCTGGAGCATTTCCGGTTGGGTAAACGGATCCGCAGCTCCGTGGCATATCAGAACTTTTGCCTTTGTCTGCCTGGCTGCTGATGCCGCAGGCGGTATCAGAGAACCGTGAAAACTGACAATTCCTTTTATATCTGCGCCGCTGTACGCCAATTGTTGAACGGTGGAGCCGCCGAAACAATAACCGATGGCCGCAATTTTGCTCGAATCCGTATTGGGTTGTTTTTTCAGAACTTCCAAACCGGCAATGGCAAGTTTTTGCCAGGTGTCCACATTTTCGGTCACTTGCTCCTTAAATTCCTGTGCCTGTCCGGGATGGTCGGTCACCTTCCCCTTGCCGTACATGTCCAGGGCAAAAGCGATATATCCCATGGAAGCAAGTTGTTCCGCTCTTTTGCGGGCATAGTCGTTGAGCCCCCACCATTCGTGCACAATAAGAACGCCGGGCCGCTTTCCTTTTATTGTATTGTCAAAAGCCAGATACCCTTGAAGCTCGACACCGTCTTGCTGGTAGGGGATGTTCTGGGTTACAACGGCGGCCTGGGGGGCAGATCCCCCAAGCCAAAGGGATGCCAGAATACTTAATACCTGGTGATGTTTCATGATATCCTCCATTTCGGCTTTTTAGTCCAAACCATTATAGTAGACACTAAGTACGATTTTGTTTGGGATCAAGACAGGCCCGTTCTTTTAAATTTAAAACGCTAATTTTAGGTTTGGGTGTGTTGTTCGATAGTGGTATACTGAAATTTGACGATGCAAAGCTTGAGATTTATATTTATTCGTGTCATAAGTGGATTTTTTTCGCTGCGTGAGCAGATAATAACATTAAGGAGAACATGAAATGTTCGATGTCGTAAAGCATTTTTTCGGTAAAGAAAACAAAGCAGGGGGGGATCAAACCGTCCAGGGAACCGGGCATGACATTCATGTGGCCACCTGCGCGCTGCTGGTCGAAATTGCACGAATTGACGGAACGTTTACCCGGGAAGAGATGGCGACCATTCTTTCCATCTTAAAGGAAAAATACGGACTATCCCGACAACATGCCGACGCCCTGATCGCAGAGGCTGAAAAGCAACTGGAAAAAAGCGTTGATTTATGGCAATTTGCAAGGCTGATCAATGAGAACTACTCAAATGAAGAAAAAGCGGAAATCATCGAAACCCTGTGGCAGGTTGTCTATGTCGATGGAAAAATGGACCAGTACGAGCATTACCTGATGAACAAACTGAAGAATTTATTGCGGGTTTCCCATGAACAGCTCATCGATGCCAAGCTAAAGGTCAAGCATTCGAATCAACAATAGAAAAAATAGTCAAAGGTGAAATGTACGATGACTGTTGATAAATTTCGAATCAATATCTTTGATATCGTTGCGTCCATCGCCCGGGTTGTGAACATGATGAATCCGGTGATTGGGAATCACCATATGCAGGTTGCCTATTTGGCTTACCGGATGGGAGAAGAACTTCGGGTATCGGATGACCGAAGATTTGAGCTTTTTATGGCAGGCGCATTGCATGATATCGGAGCGTTTTACCTGAAGGATCGGCTGGACCTCTTTGAATTCGAAGATACCAAAACCGAAGAACATTCCATAGCCGGCAGTCTCATTCTTGAAACATTTGAACCCTTTTTGAACATTGCCGGAATGATAAAGTATCATCATGTTCCCTGGAAGAATGGAGATGGTGCCTTTCAAAAGGGTGAATCCGTCTCGCTTAACAGCCATATCATTCATTTGGCAGATCGAGTAGCGGTTAAAATATCCAGGGAGATGCCGGTTCTGAGCCAGGTGTCGGATATCCGTCGTTCCATCTTAGCGCAAAAGGGTCACGTTTTTGTTCCCGAACATGTTGACGCCTTCGAAAAACTGTCCGAACGAGAAAATATCTGGTCGGATGTGATGTCGGATTCCATAGATATGGTTTTAAAGCAGACGGTTTTGTATGAAACAAAAGAGCTTTCCATCGAACAAATGGTTGATTTTTCTCGGTTGATATGCAAACTGTTCGATTTTAAAAGCCAGTTTACAGCGGCACATTCCAGCGGCGTGGCGGCGGTGGCCGTTGAAATGTCAAGATTGTCGGGTTTTTCAAAATATGATCGGCGGCTTATTGAAATCGCCGCTTATTTGCACGATCTCGGCAAGCTTGCCATTCCTTCCGAAATTCTTGAAAAACAGGATAAACTTTCCGATCTTGAATGGCTGATCATGCGATCGCATGTTTATCCTACGTATCAGGCTCTGGAATCGTTTGAGATGCTCAAAATTGCGGGTTTCTGGGGGGCATTGCATCAAGAACGGCTCAACGGAACAGGCTACCCTTTTGGATTAACCTCGGATGAATTGCCCCTGGGTGCAAGAATTATGGCGGTTGCCGATGTATTTACGGCATTGACGGAAAATCGACCCTACCGAAAAGGAATGGGGCCTGACGGTACAAAGATGGCGTTGCAATCCATGGTGAATTCCGGTGAATTGGATCAACGCCTTGTTCTGAAACGCCATTTCGATGGGACACAGTAACGTGTGCCTAAAATAATCCCCGGAGAAAGAAAAATCCATAGACATCTGTTTAAAGACGAAATATATTTAACCTAAACTTAGCGTTTCAAATTTTAAAAAGGGTAAAATGTCTTCTATTTTTAATGAATTATTTGGGCTTTTATTTTTAAAATTTGAAACCCATCGGGATTGCCGATCTTCCCGCATCTGCTGCGTCAGATGCCGTCCCGCATAGCTGACTATAGCGGAGCGACATCTTCCTTGTATCTATCTTCAGCAACCTCGACAACCGCTCAATTTAGGTAAATTTTATGAACTTGATCACCGGCATTGTATATAATTACAAAGGACTGATGCTTGGTCTGAAAACGCCGAGGCTGTTGATTTTGGGGCTGGTCCGATTTATCGTGATTGTGTTGATCGCCGTTGTGTCGGCAAGTTTTATCCTCAAGTACCACAATGAAATTCTGGGTCTGCTATGGGGAAAGCCGGAGAGCAGCTGGATCGTATGGTTGTGGTATGTTGTTTCCTGGCTCTTGACCCTTATGCTGATGGGAATTTCGGCGGTAATTTCGTTTCTCATTTCCCAGGTACTATTCAGCGTAATCATCATGGATGCCATGTCCAGGATTACCGAGCAAAAGGCGGCCGGGCGGGAAAAAGAAGTCCAACATCTATCTTGGTTCAAATATTTCATCTATCTGCTCAAGCAGGAAATCCCCAGAGCCGTTATTCCGGTAGTCATTGCCCTGATAATCATGGTGTTGGGCTGGTTGACACCGCTTTCCCCCGTCATGACAGTCCTATCCGCACTTACGGCCGGAATTTTTTTGGCTTGGGACAACACGGATCTGATTCCCGCGAGACGGCAAGAACCCTTTGGGATTCGGTTTAAATTTTTGCTTAAGAATCTCGGTTTTCACCTGGGTTTCGGATTGTGGTTTCTGATTCCGGTTTTAAATATCGTTTTTTTGTCATTTGCACCGGTTGGGGCTGCGCTTTTTTATGTGGAGAAGGTGGACGCCGAGTTGCGCAGCACATCGGAAATTTGAAAAGAGAAAATAGGATAGAGGAAGAGTCTTCGGCCGGTTACCCTATGCTCTATACCCTATGCTCCATGCCGCTGATCATTCAACCCGGTATAACCCTGAACCTTTGAACCCCATTTCGGAGATCGATGATGGAAAAACCCGATATAACGGTTTATGGCGCCTATTGGTGTCCGGATTGCCGACAGAGCAAGCAATTTTTAGGAGAACATCAAATACCTTATGCATGGGTGGATATTGAAGCCGACAAAGCCGCCGAAGAATTTGTGATCCGGACAAACAATGGAAAGCGTATTATTCCTACGATCGTATTTGCCGACGGATCTGTTTTGGTGGAACCGAGCAATGCTGAACTGGCAAGCAAGTTGGGCTTGAAGACGTCCGCCAGTCGCCGTCATTATGATTTGCTGGTACTGGGCGGAGGACCGGCGGGACTCACCGCGGCACTTTACGCAGCCAGGGAATATATTGACACCCTGGTTATCGAACGCGCCGCTTTTGGCGGACAGGCGGCCGGCACCGAAAAACTGGATAACTTTCCCGGATTCCCCGACGGTGTGTCGGGTATTGAGTTTTCGAAACGGCTGCGTTCCCAAGCCGAACGATTTGGAGTGGAGCTGCTTCAGGCCCAGGAGGTTATAGAACTCAGACGTCATCATAATTATCCCTGTGTCAAAACCACAGACGGCAGCGCATATAGCGCCCGTGCGCTGTTGATAACCACCGGCAGTCGATATAAACGGTTGAACGTCTCCGGAGAAAGCGAGTATCTCGGCGCCGGCGTGCATTTTTGTGCCACGTGTGACGGGCCGTTTTACAAAGGCAAGCAGGTTGCCGTTATCGGCGGCGGCAACAGCGCCGCAGAAGAAAGTCTGCTCCTCACAAAGTTTGCCGAAAATGTCACCATACTGGTGCGCGGCGATCAATTTAAGGCCACCAAAATCATTCAGGAGAGCGTTTTCAGCCATCCAAAAATAAACGTCCGCTGGCATACCGAAGTAAAGGAATTCATCGGTAAGCAGAGCAAGCTTACAGAAATTCGGTTGATAAACAACCAGACCGGTTCGGAGGAGATTCTGCCGGCGGAAGGCGCATTTATTTTTATCGGCCTGACACCGAATACCGGGTTCCTTGATGGAAGCGGTGTTATTCTGGACAAATGGGGATTTATTGTTACCGGGCACGACTTGTTGCACGGGGATAACCGGCGGAAAAATAATGCTAACCGGAATCCTTACTTATTGGAGACGAGTGTTCCGGGGATTTTTGCAGCCGGCGATGTGCGGGACAAAAGCACCAAACAAGTGGCAAGTGCGGCCGGTGAGGGGGCCACGGCGGCTTTGATGATCCGGGAGTATTTAAAGACGATGTAAAAGGATGGAAGATAACGCCTCTACAGTATTTTTGAAATGAATTGAAACTCCCTGCAGTCCTGCTGAAACGGGTCTTTTTCTTCGCCCCGATAAGCCGCAGGAAGCTTCAATGCCAATAATTGATCCGGCTAAAAGACCAATTCCAACTATGAAACAGCCTCGGAATGCTCAATCTGACCGGACCCGATTGTCGGAGAAATATCGGGTTGGGACGATGAGGCGATCATCTTGTAGCTGTTGAGCAAGCGATGACCGATAGTTCCGGCCAGCCGTTTGAAAAAGATGAGCCCGTTGGGAGTGTCCTTTTCCACGATTTTTTGTAAATTTCTCCTGTCAAATTTTTGCAATGTCGTATCTGTTGCACATACGGCCGATGCAGAGTATACATCCCGGTCGATCAGGCTCGACCATCCGAAGGCCTCTCCGGCGTGATCAACGGTGTGTACCATTTGACCGATATCTCCAATGGTCAGCTTGACACGTCCTTTAATCAAAATGAAAAAATAGGCTGCGGGATCTCCTTCGTGAAAAATAAAGTGGCCTTTTGTGAAAGAATCTTTTTCCGCGACGTTCATCACCTCCTTCACGAAATTCTTATTCATACCCCAAAAAAGATCTGCCTGTTGGAAATACATGGCTCCTCCTTTCTCTCCGGATTACCAGGGGGCCGATGCAAAAGGTAAGGTGGCCGACCCGGTTATCATGACGGAGACACAAGAAAAAATGTGAATAAAGAACCTGAGTCGCGAATGAACATGTAGGGTGAAAAGAAGCGGTGAATCAATTTCCGACTGATCGAAACACAGGAGAATGGATTGTCGGTATGCCGTTGAAAATGTGCTTTAAATTTTTCCCGGGGATGAAATCAGTATGAGAACAGATTGAGCGGGATATGAGTGCAGGGTAAGTTTCTACTGCCGGTAATGTCTTGAACTGAGAAACGGTGCGTGCCGCTGGTCTCGCCGATCGATTAATTCATTTGTAACACAGAAAATTTGAGCCTGTCAATTTTTAATTTCGCTGTCTTTTCCGGATGGGGAGCAGGTGATTTTTATCATCTTGCGCGGGAAAATACCTTGTGGTAATGGTGATCCATTCAATCTGATTAGTTTCCATCCAGAAATGAGGATATTTGACTAAGATCGAGGCATGCGAAAAAATAACCACGGGCATATAATTGATATTCCGAGGATTATTTTTTGAGCATAACGCTGAGATTAGGCAAAAAGACCATTTATGGATGGACACTAATTAACCGTTACATGATAGGAGGGAGTGATGAAGGAGCCTGGGGAAGCGGTTCTGGTCTTTAGTAAAGCGTTCGGTAATTTCAGCTATGGGTCTCATCATCCTTTGAAAGTAGAGCGACTCCAACTTACAATGGACTTGATTGGCGCCTATCATCTGTTTCCTTCATCTGATGCGCCTTGGATTGAAGCCCAAAAAGCCGATGAGCAGGCTGTATCTCTCATCCATTCCAATGAATATCTTGATATGCTCAAGCTTGCCAATAGCGGCCAAACACCTCCGCAGGCATGGGAATTCGGATTAGGGAGCGGCGACAACCCGGTTTTCCCCGGTGTCTATGACTGGTCTTTAATGGTTACCGGAGCCACCTTGGAATGCATTCGCCAGGTCAGGGAAAAAGGCCGGCCGATCGCCTTTAACATTGCGGGTGGCCTGCACCATGCCATGCGCAGCAGGGCTTCAGGATTCTGCTACCTGAATGATCCGGCCATCGGAATTGCCCGAATGATACAGGATGGATTGCGTGTGGTTTATCTGGATATTGATGTACATCATGGTGATGGGGTTGAAGCTGCATTTTATCACACGGATCAGGTCCTGACCATTTCGCTTCATCAGCACGGCCATACACTTTTTCCCGGAACCGGGTTTCCGGACGACATTGGGGAGGGGCCGGGTCGTGGTTACGCGGTCAATGTTCCCCTGGCGCCCGGAACAGGAGACGGTCTCTATCTCTGGGCCTTTATGGAGGTGGTGCCGCCCCTTGTTCGTGCTTTTGACCCCGATATTCTGGTGACGCAACTCGGGGTGGATACGCTCGCTGCCGATCCTTTGGCAGCCCTCAATCTGACCACCAATGGCTTCTTCGAGCTGGTTCGGGAAATAAAGTCCTGGAATCGTAAATGGGTGGCATTGGGCGGCGGTGGATATAATGTCATGAATGTCGCCAGGGCGTGGACCCAGGCGTGGGCGATCATGAAAGGATCGGTCATTTCCGATGCCTTGCCGGAAGTTTTTATCAAAGAACATCGTATGGCCTTGGGACGGATTGTGACGCTGTCGGATCCCCATCGAAACATGAACAGTGCCGTTTCCGATCGTGCAAAACAACTGGTCGAATCGGTGGTTGCCAGGATCAAGGAATCGATTTTCCCTTTGGTCGGTGTTTAGACCTTTTTCAACACGTTAATCTCCGTCCAATAAATCACCCAGGGAGCCCAGGATGGAACCTTCGCCTTTTCCCCCGCCCCTTTCCGGAGAAGCCTGGAGCATTCTGCCTGCCAGACGAGAGAAGGGCAATGATTGAAGCCATATTTTCCCCGGTCCGTGGAGGGTTGCAAAAAATAGTCCTTCACCGCCGAACAGCGCTGTCTTGATATTTCCCGCCTGCTGAATTTCAAACTGAACGCTTTTTTCCAAAGCAACGATGCATCCGGTATCCACATGCAGCACTTCACCGGGTTTAAGTTTTCGCTCCACAACGGTGCCACCTGCATGGACAAAAACCATGCCGTCGCCTTCGAGTTTTTGCATGATAAATCCTTCGCCGCCGAACAACCCGGTAAGGATTTTCCGCTGAAGATAAATCCCGATGGAAACCCCTTTGGCGGCACATAAGAAACTGTCTTTTTGGCAAATCAGACAGTGGGCTTTACCTTGACCGGTGTGGGTAAATACCGTCATAAAAAGGCTTTCACCGGTGAGCAGCCGTTTTCCCGCCCCCAGCAGTTTATCCATAAAACCGCCGCGGCGACTCGCAGCGGATGCATCACCAAACACCGTTTCCATTTGGACGGAGCTGTCCTTGTACATCATGGCGCCTGCTTCAGCCACCGCACTCTCTCCGGGATCGAGTTCCACCTCGACAAACTGCATTTCCGATCCGAAAATTTTAAAATCGATTTCGTCCGCCTTTCCGACGCCGGCAGGCGGCGGGCCTGGAACAGGAAAACCGGATGAAGTTAATTCCCCAATCTGTGAAATGGGCATCCACTCTGCAAAGCCCTCCCGCCAGGCATAGCCATTGGAATTTTTTTGGGCCTGGTCCATGGCCTGTGCCTTATCCATCGGTCCTATCTGATTGCCGTCATAGCTTAAATACCATTGTGACATTCTATATCCTCCTGTTCATTTCATGGGTTGAAATCGAGTCACAGGAAGTATAGGTGGATGGAGCCGGTCTGTCAACGAGCAACGATGAATTAAAAGCGCGGGTTTCGTGCCTTTAAATTTGGCTTAGATCTTGTCTGATGTCACTTTAAAAATTGTGACTCAAGTAAATTTTCAATAACCTCGGTCCATCGCCATATATTTTCGAAATATGACAGGATATTGTTGAACTTTTTAAAGTATGGTATTAAATAATTATATAAATGCATCCAAAGGAGGAAAGCGAATGTACTTTATTGGAAACTTTGTTCACGCTACCAATCAAGAAGAAACACTTGAAGTGGAAAGGCGTCATGGCGAATTCAGCCTGATCATCGATGCTGAAAATCCTTACGTGGCCCTTTTAAAATTCAGAGATCGCATTGTGAAGTATCGAGAAACAAAGGATTTTTTTCAAGGCGATTGTTCGATTTATTTAATTCAGCTTTTTGAACTCGATCAATTTCCCGTGGATGATGCCGTGATGATCAATTACAAATCGATTGTCGGTGATCCCATGATGCCCTTTATCCGATGTTCACTTCCCACCGACTTGTCGGATACCTGCCGGCTTTTCGACTGGAAAAACAATTCCCCTGAACTTGACGGCCAAAAAGAAAAATTGTTTCTTCAGTTTAAAGCCGGTTCTTCCAAAATTATCAGTGAACCGGATGATGTTTTTCACCTGAATCCCGAAACTTAGCACTTTGCAAAAACCTGAAGTCATCGAATGAAGATCTTAATAATTCTTTAAATAATTTTTTAACCAGGAACAAATATATGTCTGCAATCATAGAAAATCCGGAAGCATATTTTAAACGGTTTATCCCGCAAAGAAGTGCACTGCTTAGGGAACTGGAAGAAGAAGCCTATCAAGAGGATATTCCCATTGTCGGACCCGTGGTGGGTGAGCTCCTATTCATTCTGGCCAAAATTATTCGGGCCGAAAAAATTCTGGAACTCGGTACGGCGACAGGATATAGCGCTATTTTCCTTTCAGAAGCATTTGGAAATTTAAAAGGACAACTTGTCACCATTGAAAATGATTCGACAATGGCGAAAAGGGCTCGCAGGAACTTTCAGCGGGCGGGATTTGAAAAGCAGATTGAGATTCGAGAGGGAGATGCAATTGAAGTAATGAAAACCATACCGGCGTCTTTTGACTTGATTTTTATGGATATCGACAAAATCGACTACAACAGAGCTTTGCCGCATTGTCAACGTCTCTTGCGAAAAAACGGGCTGCTTGTTGCCGATAATATCGGATTTGAAGACGCCGATGCTTTCAACACTTCGATATACACTTCCAAAGCATTCAGACCGGTGAGTCTGTTTTCATTTTTACCGCTTCATTCTCCTGAAAAAGACGGGATCTGTTTGGCGCTTCGTATATAGGCAAATGTTTTTAGACGTGGTTTCAAAACCTTCCCTCGGACTCAATTTTAACCGTTGATCCGAAACGTCCAATCTATTAAAAATTCTCGATATTCCCGTGGTTGGCCGCTCCGGTCCGCCTTTTGATCCCGCTGGATTTTAGCAGGGGACCTTGAACCCGATAGAAGGTTTTGAAACCGCGTCTGCTGCGATCTCATATCATTGTGACATTTAAATGAATTTCGGCAAAGTCTGTTCACCGCCGTATAATTTCAAAAAGGAGGTGCACCATGGCACAAATAAATTACCGGGAATCAGCGGATTTTATTCAAAACAACCTGCGATTGAAAACCTTTCCCGTCGCCGTTAAATTTTTAAAGGCAAAGTCTGAATTTCCCGAAAAAACCCGCCGGCCATCGGTGATCTTAAAAAAACGGGTGACCATTTGTCAGGGTGTTACCATGGCGAGAACCTATGGGTGGACGGTGGGACTCACCAAAAAAGATCTGATCTGTGTACCCGCGATGATCGCATTTGGTTTCAGCGGTGCCGACGACCCGTCTGAAACCCTTGGCAAACTGTTTTGCGAGGTGGATTTTTCACAAACCGAGGAAGATGGCGTAAAAGAGGTCAAGGAAATGGTGCGGCTGGAGAACGCAGAATATGAAGCCATTGTTTTGGCGCCCTTGCAAAAAGGCTTGTTTGATCCGGATACGGTGGCATTTTATGGAAACCCCGCTCAAATCATGCGCCTGGTTCAGGGGGTGGTTTTTGCGGAAAGGCGTCGCATTCCCGGTAACTTCGGGGGAAAGGTGGAGTGCAGCGAATATCTCATCGCACCCTATAAGACATTAACGCCTCGAATTGCCATTCCCGGCATGGGGGATCGAATATTTTCCATGACCCAAGACGATGAGATGGTACTTTCCATTCCCGGCATGTTGCTCGAGAGCCTGATAACCGGTCTGAAAAATTCGGGTAAAAAGATCGGCGCCCGATATCCCGTTACGTTTTATCAGAATTTTCAGCCGGAATTCCCCAAACCATACCAGGTACTGGGGGAAACTTTGGGTATATTTTGATTGACGTGGCTTTTATTTGACACATAAACTGCTTTAATCTATAAGCTAAACTGATCGTATCAAACTTTAAAGAGATTATAAACAAGACCATTAACACACGGAAGAGTAAGAAAATGTTGATTCCCGAAAAACTGCCCCAAATCAGTATCGAAAGCGAGATGAAACAATCATATCTCGATTATGCCATGAGCGTGATCATCGGCAGAGCCCTTCCGGACGTCCGTGACGGGCTGAAACCGGTTCATCGCCGAATTCTTTATGCCATGAGGGAGCTAAGAAATGACTGGAACAAGCCATACAAGAAATCTGCCCGAATTGTCGGTGATGTCATCGGTAAATATCACCCCCATGGCGACACGGCTGTTTACGATACCATTGTCCGGATGGCTCAGGATTTTTCTTTAAGATATCCTCTGATAGACGGACAGGGCAATTTTGGTTCCGTTGACGGCGATCCTCCGGCAGCCATGCGCTATACGGAAGTCAGAATGATGCGTATGGCTCATGAAATGCTCGAAGATTTGGACAAGGAGACCATTGATTTTGTTCCCAATTACGACGAAACAATGATGGAACCCACATTGCTTCCCGCAAAGGTTCCCAATCTTTTGATCAACGGGTCCTCGGGCATCGCCGTGGGTATGGCGACCAATATTCCGCCTCACAATCTTTTTGAGATTATAGAGGCTGTTAAGGCCATTCTCGACAATCCCGATCTTACATGTGAAGAACTTATTGGCTATATTCCGGGACCTGACTTTCCGACAGCCGGAATTGTTTATGGTCAAAAGGGGATTCATGACGCCTATCAAACCGGTCGGGGCATCATCAGAATTCGGGCCAGGGCATTGATAGAAAAGGACAAAAGGACCGGAAAAGAAACGATTGTTATCACGGAACTTCCTTACCAGGTCAATAAGGCTAAACTGATTGAGAAAATCGCCGACCTGATGAAATTAAAACGAATCGACGGCATCAGCTATGTGAGGGATGAATCGGATCGGGAGGGAATGCGGATTGCCATCGGGTTAAAAAGAGATCAGGTGGCGGAGGTGGTTGTCAATCAGCTGTATAAGCATACGCAGATGGAGAACAGCTTCGGGATTATTTTTCTTGCGGTTGCGAATAATCAGCCGAAGCTTCTTACCTTAAAGGAAATCCTTGAATATTTTATATTTCACCGAAAAGAGATCATCATTCGGCGAACCCGTTACGACCTGAAAAAAGCCGAAGACCGAGCCCATATTTTGGAAGGGTTAAAAACCGCATTGGAAAATCTTGATGATGTTGTTTTTCTGATTCGTGAATCAAAAACACCTGCGGAGGCAAAATCAGGTTTGGTTCAGAATTTCAGCCTGACCGAAATTCAGGCTCAGGCCATTCTCGATATGCGGTTACAAAGACTTACCGGTCTCGAACAGGAAAAGATACTCGAAGAATATAAAAGTATTCTCAAGGACATTGCATGGTACAGAGAAATTCTCGGCAGTGAGCGTATTGTAGAAAACATTATCAAAGAAGAACTGACAAAAATTCAGCAGGAGTTTGGTGATGAACGGCGTACGGAGATCGTGGAGTCAACAAAAGAAATCACCATGGAAGATATGATCGTTGAAGAGGATATGGTCGTTACCATCTCTAAGAGCGGTTATATCAAGCGAAATCCGATTACGCTATATAAAAAGCAGCAGCGGGGCGGTAAGGGTAAAGTAGCCATGGGGGTTAAGGATGAAGATTTTGTTTCCCTTCTTTTTATCGCCTCCACCCATCACACGTTCCTCTTTTTTACCAATCTGGGTCGCGTCTACTGGTGCAAGGTCTATGACATTCCTCAGGCAGGTCGTACCAGCCGGGGCAAAGCGATTGTCAATCTTCTGAACTTGAGCAAAGATGAGAAACTTGCAACGGTTCTTGCCGTTCCGGAATTCGAGCCGGGATATCATATTATGATGGCCACGCGAAACGGCCTGGTCAAAAAAACCGATCTTATGGCGTTTTCCAGGCCCAGGGTGGGAGGAATTATCGCTTTGAATCTGGTGCCGGGAGACGAGTTGATTGCAACACGGATTACCGACGGGACCATGAACGTATTTTTGGGATCGGCAATGGGTAAATCGATTCGGTTTCACGAATCCGATGTTCGACCCAGCGGCCGTGTTGCCAGGGGCGTTCGAGGACTCAGACTTGCCAAAAATGACCGGATTGTCGGAATGGAGGTTTTGAGCCACGGCCAAACCTTGTTCGCCGCAACGGAAAACGGTTATGGGAAAAGGACGTCCATTGATGAATACCCGTTGCAAAAACGCGGCGGTAAAGGTGTTATTACCATTAAGACCAGTGAGAGAAACGGACAGGTTGTTGCCATTCTGCTGGTCGGTGAGCAGGATGATTTAATGCTCATGACCGATTTCGGAAAACTCATCCGCATATCTGTCGCCGGTATTTCAATCATCAGCCGAAATACACAGGGCGTTAAGCTTATTGGGATGGGGCAAGGGGAAAAGGTTGCCGGTGTCGCAAGACTGGCGGAAAAAGACGAGTATTTGGATGAATAAACAAATAGACGTAACAAAAATAAATATCGGTGTCGTGGGCGCCGGAAGCTGGGGTACCGCTCTGGCAAACCTTCTGGCACTTAAAGGTTTTAAAATAGACCTGTGGGTATTTGAAAAAGAGGTAAAAGAACAGATCGAATCATTAAAAGAGAACAGAGCGTTTCTTTCCGGCATATCACTTTCGGATCTTATTTTTCCTTCAAACGATATGGAAGGCGTCGTCAAAGGAAAAGATCTTGTGGTGGTGGTGGTTCCTTCTCATGTCATGCGCGAAACGGCGCATCAGATTCGCGAGTATATTTTAAAAGCCACGATCATCGTGTCGGCTTCCAAGGGGATCGAGAACAAGACCCACTTAACCATGTCCGGGGTTTTAAAAGAAGTTTTGTATGATACGGATGAAGATTATTTTGCAGTGCTTTCAGGGCCGAGTTTTGCCCGGGAAGTCGTTAGAAAGGTCCCCACGGTTGTCGCTGTTGCATCCAAAAACCCAAGAGTAGCCGGTTTTGTCCAGCATATATTTGCGACCCCGTATTTCAGGGTTTATACCAACAATGATATGATCGGCGTTGAGATGGGGGGTGCCGTTAAGAATGTTATTGCCATAGCCGCCGGAATTATAGAGGGACTGGGATTGGGGTTAAATACAAGGGCGGCCCTTATCACCAGGGGATTGACGGAAATCCGACGATTGGGGTTGAAGCTCGGCGCCAATCCGCGCACGCTTGCCGGAATTGCCGGGATTGGCGATCTGGTATTGACATGTACCGGAAATGTCAGCAGAAACCATACGGTAGGGAAAAAGATTGGCGAAGGCATGAAACTCAATGACATCCTTTCTGAAATGCGGATGGTGGCGGAAGGTGTTAAAACAGCCAAGTCGGTTTACAATTTATCGAAAAATCTCGGTGTCGAAATGCCGATTTGTCATGAAGTTTATCACATCCTTTATGACGGCATTTCACCCCAAGAGGCCGTCCACCGACTCATGACCCGTGAGCTCAAGCAAGAGTTGGATGAGGTGTGATTTTTTTCATGGAGAAAAAACCACGATCCCACAAAGGAGAAGGACACCGTAACCGGCTTAGGGAAAAGTTTTTGAATTCCGGTCTGGAAGGATTTCATGATTACGAAGTGATTGAATTGCTTTTAACGCTGGCCACACCCCGAAAAGACTGTAAGGATGCGGCAAAGGCCGCGATGAAAAAATTCAAAACATTTCAGGGTGTGCTTGAAGCATCTCCCAAATCCCTTTGCGAAGTGGATGGGATCGGTTCCAAAAACCTGTTCGGCGTGAAGCTGGTCAAAGCGGCTTCGGAGCGCTATCTTAAAAAACGGTTGATGCATAAAGACCCCTTGAACAATTCAAAAGCGCTTTTTGATTATCTGTATCATCGGTTGAGGGATAAACACCGGGAGTGCTTTGATGCGGTGTTTCTTGATGCAAAAAACAGAGTGCTTTCAATGGAAACACTTTTTGAGGGGACGCTGACGTCCAGTTCCGTATATCCAAGAGAAGTTATCCTTGCAGCCCTTGACCATCATGCTGCAGCGCTTATTTTTACCCATAATCATCCTTCCGGCGATCCGAAACCGTCCGGAGAAGACGTGGCGGTGACGCGTCGTCTGGTTTTTGCCTGTAGGACGATCGACATCACTGTTCATGAACACATCATTATCGGCGACAACTGTTATTTCAGTTTTGCGGACGAGGGTTATATTTCCCGGATGAATCGCGAATATGAACAGCTGGGAAAGTGACTGAAAAATCTATGCATAAAGAATATCCCGATTGCTTCGGTGAACTCGAGGTTGTTTTTCCAAAAGGAAAACACGGGTTAAGAAACACGCCAAAGACATGTCTGCCGTGTCCGCATAAAACACCATGCCTTCGATCAGCCATGCACGGTGACGGTGGATTGAGAGTCCGGGAAGAGATGCTCGACAGGGCGTATCAATCCGGCATGATGGGCTTTTTTGAAAGATGGTCGAAAAAGAAGCAAATTAAGTGTCAGCTGAAAAAGTAAGCTGAAACATTACTGCAATTCACCTTGCCTGCCCGATCCCTACGCGGCAGGTGGATCAAATAGCTCCCGAAAAAATAATCTTGCGTATCGCACCTTTTGGATCGATTTACTTTAAAATTATAAATAGTTATAAAAAAGAAATAAAGTATTGGATCAAAGGAGGGGGGGAATGAAAAATATAAAGGATATAAATATCAAAGGAAAAAGAGTGTTGGTCAGGGTCGATTTCAATGTGCCCTTGGATGAACACCTGAACATTACCGATGATGGCCGAATTCGGGCCGTACTGCCGACCCTGAGATATATCCTGGATCATCATTCGAAACTGATCATTGCTTCACATCTGGGCAGGCCGAAGGGAGAGGTGAAACCGGAGATGAGTCTTTCTCCGGTATCAAAGCATCTGGAAAAACTATTAAAAAAAGAAGTTGTTATGGCAACCGATTGCATCGGATCCGATGTAGAAGGTTTGGTAAACAAGATGAAAGATGGTGATGTGGTTCTCTTGGAAAATTTACGATTTCATCCCGAAGAACAAAAAAATGATGACGAATATGCAAAAAAACTGGGCAAGCTTTGCGATGTCTATGTGAATGACGCTTTTGCAGTATCGCATCGCATCAATGCATCGGTTGTTGCCATAACAAAATACGTACCCATATCCGTCTCCGGTTTTTTGCTTCAAAGGGAACTTGACTATTTTCAAAAGGCAATGGCCGATCCCCAACGCCCGCTGGTAGCAATCGTGGGCGGGGCAAAAGTGTCCAGCAAAATCGGCGCATTGGAAAACATGCTCCATCATGTTGATAAGATTATTATCGGCGGGGCCATGGCAAATACATTTTTGAAAAGCATTGGATATAATATGGAAAATTCAAAGGTCGAGCCGGATCTTATCGAAACGGCTGCATCCATAATGAAAACGTCGATGGAAAAAGGCATCAACTTCTCTCTTCCGGGGGATGCGGTGGCGGCAAGCCGTTTCAATGCCAAAGCCGAAATAAAGACGGTGACGATACAGGAAATTCCCAAAGATTGGATGGCTATGGATATCGGTCCTGCAACAATTATGCTCTATTCCGAAGCTTTGGAAAATGCCAAAACCATTATCTGGAATGGTCCTATGGGAGTATTTGAAATGGATGCATTCAGTCGAGGAACAACGGCCATGGTCCGCAGTGTGGCGAATGCCCGTGCACTTTCAATTGTCGGCGGCGGAGATACGGACGTCGCTGTTCATAACAGTGGTGAAGCTGACAGAATTACCTATATATCCACCGGCGGCGGTGCTTTCCTCGCCCTTATGGAAGGGAAGATCCTTCCGGCCGTTGCGGCCCTGGACGTTTAGTCGGTGATTTGGGATAAAAAAA
>JARRRC010000053.1:0-594 GCA_037381105.1 Desulfobacterales bacterium | reverse complement strand
AATTCTTATTGCTGCAGCATTTGTTTGCGTTCTTTTCTTGACCGGATATATAAACCGTCAATATGTGTTGGAAAAGGCCGATTATTTTTACCATCTTTTTTCGGACAGGGATCAAATCCGGGCTTTTGTGGCTTCCTTTGGCAGAGGGGCGCCGATCATTTTTATCATCATTCAGATTCTCCAGGTGGTTTTTGCACCGATCCCGGGAGAGGCCACCGGCTTTATCGGAGGCTTTTTATTCGGCGCGGCCAAAGGATTTGTGTATTCAACTATCGGGCTCACTGTAGGATCGTTTATCAATTTTTCGATCGGCCGTTTTTTAGGTAGACGTTATGTCAGGAAGCTGATCCCTGAAGCTAAACTAGATCGGTTGGATAAGATGGTCAGGCGCCAGGGAGCCATTGTTCTGTTTATCCTGTTTGTTATTCCCGGCTTTCCCAAGGACTATTTATGTCTATTTCTAGGCCTGAGTACCATGCCTCTAAAAATTTTTCTCATAATTGTTGGCATCGGGCGAATGCCGGGAACATTGATGCTCAGCCTTCAGGGTGCATATCTCTTTGAACATAAATACGGTTTGTTTGCCCTGATTCT
>JARRRC010000052.1:9011-9978 GCA_037381105.1 Desulfobacterales bacterium | reverse complement strand
TTAAATTTTTAAAAAAATAAATTGAAAGTATTATTTCTTTTCAGATTATTGGCAAAAGGATGAATATAATTGAAAGAAATGAAATTGTGTGCTAAATTATTTTTTACATTCTCAATAGTTGCGTTGATCGTAATGCCGGCAGCTGCATTTGGCGCAGCGGGCGCTTCGGTGCCATATCAGGTTAATAATCAATCGTATAAAGGGTATTACATCAGTCCTTCCAGCCATGCGCCTTTCGTGTTGCTGATTCATGACTGGGATGGATTGACAGATTATGAAATCAAGCGTGCCAATATGCTTGCCGATTTGGGCTATTCTGTTTTTGCTTTGGATTTGTTTGGCGCCGGCGTGCGACCCACCGAACTCAAAGACAAACGCCAGCATACGGGTGAACTCTATAAAAACAGAGAGAAAATGCGCGCTTTGATGTATGGGGCTCTGGATGCGGCCGGGAAAAGAGGCGCCAACATTAAAAATGCCGTGGCTGTCGGGTATTGTTTCGGCGGCGCGGCAGTGCTTGAATTGGCGCGATCCGGGGCAGACCTGAAAGGTTTTGCGACTTTTCACGGCGGCCTGCAGACACCTGAAGGACAAAATTACACCAAAACCAAAGGAAAAATTTTGATTATGCACGGTTCAGCGGATAGGGCGATTACCATGGACCAGTTCGCTGATTTGGCTAAAGAATTGGAATCGGCCGGTGTTGCCCACGAAATGATCACCTATGGCGGGGCTCAACATGCATTTACGGTTTTTGGCGGAAATCGATATCAGAAAACTGCGGATGAAAAATCCTGGAAGCGCTTTACGGAATTCCTTTCAGAAACGTTGAAAAATTGATGAGGCTTTCTGGAATATGAAAAGGCATTTTGCCGGATATGTCGTTTTTTATGCCAATGCCTTTTCAACCATCCCGACCAATTGTTCCTTCTCAAAAGGTTTCTCAAGATATCCGGAAATACCGTAA
>JARRRC010000052.1:0-9003 GCA_037381105.1 Desulfobacterales bacterium | reverse complement strand
AAGACGCCAGTGTCTTTTCTTTTCGGATATGACGCAAAAATGTATATCCGTCCATGCCCGGCATCATAATGTCTGAAATCACAAGGTCAGGATTGATTTCGTCGATCAGATCTACGACATCCGCCGAATCCGAGGCCGTGACGATATCATAACCCTCCCCATCCAAAAATTTCAGGATCAGGTGGCGCACCAGCGGGCTATCGTCTGCGACTAAAATTTTTAATCCCATGGTTTCCCTCCAGGCTGATAATAATTTTATTTTTGCCAGGGAATGAATCGAGTCACCAACATCCCCAAAATCCTTTGGTTTGCGATGCTTAAAATTCCAAAGCGGTTCTTATCTATCTGAACTTTTTTATAAATTTGCAAATTACATGCCAAAATCAAAATGCCAATGTAAATAAAGCAAAATAAGTGTTTGGAGATAAAAAATGATTTTGTTTTTATATTAATTGGTTAGTACAAGATTTATCTGTTTGTGCAGGATAACAAAATATGCTATCCACATCATCAAGCAGCAGAGATCGCCGAAAGATGTCAGCCCAATGACAATATTCGTGCATATACGGCCTTTGCCCGCATGCCTAAATATTTCGAGGACTTCCGACCTCTGCTTGCCCCGTTAAATTCTTCGAAGAAGACGAGCGCAGCGGATTTAACCGGGGACTTCCGTCTTTTGCCCCCCTGATACCCGACACCTGGCACCTGATTCTATCCCAATAGTGGACCTGTATACCAATGAAATTGCAAAAATTGTGGCCTTGTTTGAGGAAATGGAAAATATCGCTGTGATTTTAAGTTATTTTTGGGTGGTATATTTTATTAAGCCATTAATTTTTAACAATGGAAGAGAAAAAATTGACCCAAGCACATAAAATTAGTAAAATACATTATGCTAATCCAGATCAATCAACAATTGAATCAGGTGAGGAATGTTCGAGCCACACGAAGGAACTCTCCAGCTTAAACACCAATTTAGTAAAGCATATAGCTGGCTTGAGAAACATGGACCGTCAGAGCTTATGACCCGGAGAGGACCCGATTTTATTGCGACCGCTGAAATTACTCAAAAAGGACCTCACACCGGTGAAAAAGTAATACGGTTCATGCAGGATAATAAAGAGTATGCCAGAACATATGAGTGCTGCTGGGGCCGCTACTATAATTGCAATAGAACACGTATTGGAATGTACTGTAAAGCTCTTGATGGTACTATATTGTAACCACAATGTCGCCTCATCATGAATATTTTAACGTATAGGGCTATCATTAAAGAGCGTGATTCAAGATGATTGAAATATTAAGAAAAATGTTCGAGGGTAACCCGAAGAAATCAAAAATTGTGTTAAAGGATAAATGTTCAGACTGCGGGCGCGAGACAAACATTGAGATAACCCCAACATCCGGTGGATTTGGATTGCGGGGTGGTGTTCTATTCAAAAATAAACCTGACGGGTATTTGGCAAAGTGTATCGCCTGTCACAAAGCAAACCCAAAAATGCGCTAAAATTCTTTTGATCCCCTCTGATCCCTGCCTTCTGATCTTCCGGCCTCTAGGCTATACTTCTTGACCCATTATCTCTGATCTCTGATTTTTCTATTGATTTTATTTGATTTTTCTACTTATTTATGTCTCTAGAAGGATCAAGAGGGTACGATTTTTGAATTTTAATAAGAGAGGTTTCAATATGGCTATTATGATGGAACCTATCGGTGTTGTCCATACGAACGCAGACAAAGTTCCCCGGCATTGGACGGTGTCCGATGTAAAGGGAGCTCTGGTCATTGATAAAAAATACCAAAGAGGGCTTAAAGATATTCAGGCCGGTCAGCAGATCGTTGTGATTTTCCATTTCCACAAAAGTCCGAACTTTACATTGGATCTGCTGGTTCAACAGCCGCCGCACCGCAATAAAAAAATGGGCGTCTTCAGCATTTGTTCGCCCAACAGGCCGAATCCCTTGGGAATGTCGGTTTTGGATGTTCTTCGAGTGGAGGACAACGTCATTTATGCACAGGGGCTCGACATGTTGGACGGAACTCCGATTCTGGATTTAAAGCCGTTTGTAAGAGATAAGTACAGCTGCCCCAGCTACAGAGAAAATCAGCAATCCTGAAAAATGCCGCGCATAAGAACCATAAGACGAACTTACTATAATCTGTTCTCCCATCTGTACGATGCGTTTGTAAACCTTCATGCGCGACAAGATGCCGGGGATACGCGGAACTTTTTGGTAAAAACGGCCGGCCTGGAGGGAAAGGCCAATCCATATATCCTCGATATCTGCTGCGGAACAGGAGCCGTCATTATTGCTTTTGCCCTTCAATATGCGGAAAGCGTTGCCGTGGGCTATGATTTTTCCCGGGGGATGCTGCTCAAGGTGCGGGAGAAATCCGGTGACCGCACCTTTGTCTTGATAGAAGGAGACGCGGCACTGCTTCCGTTTGTTGATGAGAGTTTTGATGTGATCACATGTTCCCATGCCTTGTATGAGCTGAAAAGGCCGGCGCGACAGGCAGCCTTGAATGAGATGAAGCGCGTCATCCGCCCTGACGGCGTTGTATTGATAATGGAACATGAAGTGCCCCGTCATCCCATTGTGAAAATCCTTTTCAATCTCAGGATGCTGACCATGGGGTCTACTGATTCGAAAGAATTTGTCAAAGAGGGAAAGAAACCCTTCCAACAGATCTTTTCCGACGTCTCGCTCTTTCATTCTTCCAGCGGAAAGAGCAAACTCTTTGTGTGCCGGCGATAGTTTCAAGGGCGGGAAGCACTCCTTTCAGGGGCCAAACTGGTGATTATCAATCAGGGTGAAACCCCCTTCGATCACAGGGCTTCCTTGAGATTTTACGAAGGCATCGGAGACGTGCTGCCCAGGGCTGTGAAACGGCTCAAAAAGTTAATGGGTTTATTCGAGTAAGCCTATCCGTTACCAATGAAGTTCAAGCCAGTCCAGCCTCTACATTTTGTTTGCGTTCATTTGGGGCTGTCGCAACCAAAATGTAGAGCTCAGGTTCGTCAATGAACGTTTCGATTTCAAACCCAAAGGGCCTGAGCAAGGCACGGGCTTCGGACTCTTCTGGGAATTTATCCAGGGGAAAAGGAACGCTTTCTTTTAATGAAAGGATGAATGATTTCCCCAAAGGATGACTGATAATCACACGCCCTTTCGCTTTTATCATCCTGCCAAGATTCGAAAAGGTGCCTTCCTTGTCAACGATATTGGGATAACAGGCATTCAAAAAAGCCGCATCGATACTGTCTTCCGGCAGGTTGAGATCTCGAACATCCGCCATAATGGTTTTCACGTCAGGGTAGTTTTTTCTCAACTGTTTCAGCATTTCTTCCGAAAGATCGCAGGCATGAATGCAGCCGGGCCCATATTTCTTGATAATGGGAATCAAAATTCCCGTGCCGGACCCCACATCCAGAACACTGTCACCTTTGGTGATCTTGCCATAGGCTACGATTTTCTCAAGACGTTCAGGCACGCCCTCAGGCAAGGGCGGTTCAAAAAGTTTATACATCCTATCAAATGAATTTTGCTGGAGCCTGTTAATCCGCCGAACTTCTTCTTCGCTGACAGTCTTAAACGGCGTCATGGGAATGTCCGTTGCTCTGGGTTAAGGGATCGTCTGCAAACGTGCAAACCGCGGCTCATGCAGCGGGATGATCAGATCCGCAGCGGTTTTGACCTTCATGAGGATATCATAGGCATCATAGGCATTGACGAGTGTACCGGGAGGAATCACGTCCATTTCCATGGCGCGAATTTCCCTGGGCGGATTGAAATTTTCGTCGATCACACAAAATCCGGTGATAGCGGCCCTTCCCTGGGCCGTATCGATCAGCACGGTCATGCCGCCTCGGGTGTGTGCCGGCGTATGCATCACGGAAATGCCCGGAACGACGGTTTGATCCTCTTTGACGATTTCAAGCTGCCCGTTTTCCTCCACATCTTCGATGTAATCCTCTAAGTACCGGAAATCCAACGGATGCGGATGGTGAATGGCGTCAAGTTCCTTTTCATGGACATAGATCCTGGCATTGGTGCATTTGTAATCGTTTTCGCAGTGATCGTTGTGCAGATGCGTGTGAATAACGATATCGATATCCTCGGGCTTGAGGTTCCATCTGGCCAGCCCTTGCTCGAAGGTGTGGATTTTTCCGTTGATGGACGCCTCTCTGTCTTTCGACTGGATGGGACTCATCTCCCCGGTATCCACCAGTATAGTCTTTTCGCTTCCTTCAATATACCAGGCATAAATGGGTATGGTATAGGTTTCACCAAACCCGTACTGATAGGTCATCATACTTTTGTTAAAAATTTTGGTGCCCATAACGATGGGGTGTATTTTAAAATGCGCCATGTTCAGCCTCCGCCGATTTTTATATCAATAATCAAGTTAAATATAATGACTCGGCGCCCAAAGATCAAGTTTAAGAAATTCTTGTCCGGCCTGATAATATAGATCTAATCCATTGGGCCGATATCATATTCGTCTTTTGAGGAAAAACTTATATCGCTTGATTAAAATGTTATATTAGTGTTATTTATTATGGTAGAGGAGATAATAAATGTCCATAATCACAATCACCAGAGAAATGGCTGCAGGCGCAAGGGAACTGGGACGGTTACTTGCAAGGAGGCTTGACTACCAGTACATTGACAAATCCCTTTTTCAAGATATCGCCGAAGATCTGAATGTCTCGAAAGGCACATTGATATCTTTTGAAAAGACAAGAAGGTATGAGGGATATGATAAAAGCGTTGTATGTGAGGAAGAATATAAGAAAAGCCTGGAATGCCTTCTCTTGGGAACAGCACGGAAAGACAGAGTTGTCATTATTGGACGAGCAGCATACTTTTTCCTAAAAGACATGAAAAATTGCTTTCATATTCGATTGGTTGCACCTATGGATTGGAGAAAGAAATATGCTTTGGAAAACTATAAAATAAGCCCGGATCGGGTTCAGGAGTTTATCGAAAAAGGAGATGAAACGCGGAAATGGTTCCGCAGATCAATTTGCGGGATGGGATTCGATGACCCGCATTGGTTTCACTTGACGTTGAACATGAGCCGATTTCCCATTGAAAAAGCGGTCGAACTCATCATGTCCGCATCCAATCTTTCCGGTTAGCCGTTTATCAGTTTGGCGACAAGTTCTTGAGATTTATCCATGCTCAACAAACTCATGTTTATGACGAGATCGTACAGCGTTGGATCATCATAGTCTTTTCTGCGAAAGTAACTATAAAGGTTTGCCCGTCTCTTATCCATCCTCTTTATCGTCTGAACAGCTCGTTTACCTGAAGCACGGTAATGTTCCTCAATAAATTTAATCCGGTCCTCTTCGTTCGCGATAAGCAGGATGTGGTAGGTATCCTCAAAATCATGTAAAATAAATTGCCCCCCTCTGCCAACGATAACGGCATTTCCGTCTTTGGCAATCTTGGGTATGATTAAGTTTAGCAATTCAAAATATTTAAATCCATCAATATATCTTTCTTTATCATTTAAAGGGAGCTCCATTAAGCTCGTTCCAAAGAGGTTCAGTTTGGAGATAAATTTTTTGAATCTGTCTACCGGTTCCGATTCAATGATTTTTCTCCCATCGGAAGAGACGTACGCCTCCACTACCGCCCTCTCGATGATGTCTTCATCGGCATAATAATATCCCAAGGTATCGGCAAGTTGTCTGCCGAATGTTTTCCCTCCGGCACCAAATTGGCGCGATATGGTGATAACGGACATGGCCTCCCCTTTTCAGTTGTTTGAGAAATGATTGATAACCTATTTTTCTCTTATATCATAACCCGTAACAAATGCCAGATTTTTTTCGTTTGAAATTATCTGCATGAAACCCGTCCCGCATCCTTGATCCCCGAGTCCCGCCCTTTCCTCTTTTCTAATTTCTATTTCCTGGTCTCAACCCTTCGTCCTTAATCCTCTGGCCTTCCGATTCCCGACTTCCGCTTGCCTCGGCGTAGCTCGAAGAGCGAAGACGGGACCTCTAATCTCTGACCTCCGTTCTTCCCCCGATCCTTCAATCAAAAACGACAAAAAATTGGCACTATCCCACATGAGGATGCGCGGGAATCTTTCAAATTAATTATAATTACTTCGGGCCCTCGGAGAGTTTTTCTTCGAAATCCTTGAATGGAGCGGAATGGATAATCTTTTCTTTAAATCAGATGCTGTTTGTGCGGCTTAGGAATCGATAGAAAGAACAGGCGTATACTGAAATCGTATCTTTAAAAGAACTTTAAAATAATGAGGTGAACTTGTTGATATTTAGAAGATAAATTCCTGTTCTTTCTTTACGATCCCTTGCCGCGAGTTTATGCGGTTTAAAGAAAAGATTATCCATGCAGCAGATGTTTAGAAAAACACCCCGACCCAATCACTTCAAGCCATCTCAAAAATGCAGATTACGTTCAAGGACAAGGCGCGAGCCGATGAAAAAGCGGAGCATACATGGAGTATGTGAGCATTTTGAAGAGGCTCTCGATCCACCTTAATACATAAAAATCAGAGGAGAGTCCCGCAGTGCGGGGCAACACCCTAATGGGTCGTTAGATGTATTTTTGAGATAGCTTGTTGGTTTTGCACGGATTTTGCATACCTTAAATCATGCCATAAGGATCGAGGCCGAATGTATCAGAATAAATCCCATATTTAACAACAATCGTTCGCCTTAGCCTTTCAATCATTAATGGGCGATAATGAAGAGAACTTTAAGGAGACATCCATGTATCTTTCTCATTATAATTTAAAAGAAAAACCTTTTCAAATCAGCACAGACCCGAAATTTATCTGGTTCAGCGCGAATCACCAGGAGGCCCTGGCCGTTTTAGAATACGGCGTTATCGACAATAAGGGATTTCTCCTTATCACCGGCGACGTGGGCACGGGGAAAACAACCCTTATCAATACATTGTTAACGCGACTGGGCAATGATGTTGTCGTCGCCAACATCACCAACCCGATTCTGGAGGAACTGGATTTTTTCAATATTATAGCGAATGAATTTAATATAAATAAAGAATTCAGCAGCAAAGCGGAGTTTTCAATTCATTTTGGCCGCTTTCTACACGATTGCTACACAAAGAAGAAAAAAGTCGTCCTGGTTGTTGATGAAGCGCATAAATTGAGTCAAAACCTTCTTGAACAGATACGGCTTCTCTCAAATATTGAAAGGGCGGATACCAAACTGATAACGATCTTTTTTGTCGGTCAAAATGAATTTATTAATATTATTTCCAGTCAAGAAAACAGGGCGTTAAGGCAAAGAATCACAATCAACTACCACCTGGAACCCTTGAGCGAATCTGAAGTAAAGGCGTATATTCTGCACCGTCTCAAGGTAGCGGGATTAACTGAGAATATTTTCAATGACAATTCCATATGTGAAATTATTGCTTTTTCAAAGGGATATCCGCGACTGATAAACATTATTTGTGATCATGCATTGTTGACCGGGTATGTCAGAGAAGTAAAAATAATCGATGAAGAAATCATAAAGGAATGCGCAAACGCGCTGTTTGTCACAAAAGAAAATAACGATAACTCAAAAAATGATCTAAAACCCACGCGTGAGGAAATACCTGCTGCGAAAGCGGAACCGGAGATAACGCCTATAGATTATACAAACCGATATAATCTTCCGGAACAAAGGCTTGAGCATCGTCAAAATAATCCTAAAGCCGCGGAAAGCATGCCTCATCAATTCTCAAAAGAGCCGGCTTCAAAATTATCAGGGAAACGTTTTAGATACTTGTCCGCTGCGGCAATCGTGTTGATCGCACTGGGGCTTCTTTATTACCCGACCAATTTAGGCGGATACATCAAAAATATCAAAAATTATTTTAACCCCGCTCCAAACACACAAGAACAAGCAGCATTCGCTGACATTCCCCGCAATACAGCATCTCATATAAAGATAGACCCGGCGATTCGGGGTTCGGATAAATCCGGCGATGCACCGTTTAACTCAACTCATCCGGCTGCTGGGAATGATTCTTTGCCGATAGCAGAAAAAAAGAATATTAAAGGACTTTTAAAAGAAGACCGGATAAAAAAGTTCCCTGTTGTTGCAGACGTTAATCCAAAGAAAATTTCGGATAAAACATACAAATTTCAAAATGTTTCAGAGCATGAGTCCGCAGCACCCCGGGAATATACCATTTATTTTGATTACAATTCATATAATCTTTCAGATAAGAACTTACAAATGCTGAAACAAATTTCCGGGCTACTGGCCCAACATCCAAAAGCAGGTGTTGTTGTCAAAGGTTACACCGACGCTGAGGGCAATGTTGAATATAATAAAAAGCTTTCGGAATTAAGGGCCCGTTCCATTAAAAGCTATTTTGTGGATCATGGGATTAATTTTTCAAGAATAAAAACCCTTGGGATGGGGCAAAAGAATCCAAAAGGATCAAACAAGACTTCGGAAGGGAGAAGCCGTAATCGTCGGGTTGAAATCGAGCTTAATTTTAATAAAACATGATTTTCATTTAGACAGGGAAAGGGAATTAAACACAAGCGGTTTAAAGAGATCGCCGATCCCCTTCATCCGGCTGTTGCGCTCGACAGTGCCCTCGATGCCTTTTTGCTTCTTTGGATCGATGCGCCCGAGCGTCATTTCTATCCGGAGGATCCGGACGCTATTTTGGACATTTTCTTCAAAGGATTGCTTAATCCGTGAAGTCCTGACTAAACCTACTCAATAGCAATATTTTGGAGGTCTTTGATGCAACGATACAAGAAAGTTAAACAGCTGCCGATGTGGGCGATGGCTTTGGCGGCAGTTGCAGTGGCTCTATTGCTGGTTGGCTGTGGAAACGGACCTGGACAGCAAGCCGGGCGGTCACACGTTCCGGAAGTGGCGGCTGTAACCGTCGAGCCGCAACCGATCGAACTGACGACTGAACTGCCGGGCCGTACGTCCGCTTACCTTGTCTCGGAAATCCGCCCGCAGGTGAACGGCATTAT
>JARRRC010000051.1:0-9107 GCA_037381105.1 Desulfobacterales bacterium | reverse complement strand
AGGAATTTAGTCTGGGATGATGCTCGTAAAAAAACGAACAATAAAGAGATAGAAAATGACATTGAAGATGTGACGTTTAATCCGGAAGAGCAGCTTTTAGTTCGGGAATCATATCGTAAGGTGTTATCAGCTATGCAGAAGCTTAAAAAAAGTCAAAGAGACCTTCTCTCATTGACCGTTAGCAGTGATCTCTCATACCGGGAAATTTCAATTATATTGGGGATAAGCGAAACGAACGTAAAAGTGAAGGTCCACCGGGCCCGTGTCCTGCTCAAGGAACTTCTTCAAACAGGAGATGATTAAATGAATTATTTGATAAGTATGTTTATTGATAATGAGTTGGATATAAATGAAAAGATTTCATTTATTGAAATCATTTTAAAGAACAAATTATTTAAAGATGAAACATTACAACTTTTACATCAAGAAAAACTTCTTCGTGGAGAGGTTGTAGAACATATACCGGCGGTCCAGGTGAAGGTTCCCTTCCACCGGAAAAGATTTTTGAGACCATTTTTTCAGCCAATGGGATTGGTTGCATCGGCCCTGGCTGCTATAGTTATTTTTTTAATTTTTTCCATTCCTTCGCCAAAACCTAGTTTAATAACCAAACGGTTCGTCATTTACAGACCCGATGTCAGCCAAGTAGAGATTGCCGGCGACTTTACGGACTGGAAAAGAATTCCTATGCAAAGAATCGGTAATAGTGGTTACTGGGAGATCAGTTTTGAACTAATGAAAGGGGAACATCGTTTTTCTTATATTCTGGAAGGTCGGCAGCCTTTTGCTGATCCTACAATACTTGCTCGCGAACCCGATGATTTCGGCAATGAGGATTCCATCTTTTATGTAGGGTAAAACGCATGAAACAGCTCATCATAGTCGCCTTATTTTTGACGGTGGGTACCACCGGATGTGAAACTCATTTTTACCGTGTTAAAGAAAATTTGCTGCATCTTTACCTTAGAGTCCCTGGAGCCCACACGGTTTCCTTTGCATATTCGGAGGATGGATATCAGCTTCATCACGCAAAGAAAATAGATTCAAAGACCTGGGTGGTGACCATACCGGAAGGGATAGAATTTACATACTTTTATATTGTAGATGGCATCTCATTTTTACCGTCCTGTCGGTTTAAGGAAAGGGATGATTTTGGTTCCGAAAATTGTATTTTTATTCCGGACATGTAACTGTTTTTCTAAGTGCCTTATAAGATTATTGCCCTTAATATAGGAAGAAATCATGAAAAAACTTTTAATCATTATACTAGGTATTTGTCTTTGTTCCTCCCTGGCTTTCGGAGATGAACTTGATCGCAGACTATCTACCATCGGCAACGAGCAAATAAGAGTTCATACACGTGCGATGATTAATGCGGGTATACCTATCGACGAAACCATAAAAATGACTCGCTTGATGATTCAAAACAATTACAAGGATCAAAACATCTTACGGGCACAAAAAATCCTGATTGATGCTGTTGAAGAAGGTTTGCCGGATAAACCCGTAATGAACAAAGCTTATGAAGGAATTGCTAAAAATGTTCAGGAAGATCGGGTGGTTGAAGCCATGGAAAAGATACGTACACGCTATTCGGTTGCATACCGTTATGCCAGATCAATTACTCAAAATCCTGCTCGGGTAAACGATATTGGTAAAACTATCGCAGAAAGCTTCACAGCCGGTATTAACAACAAAGATGCCTATAAAATCATAGAAAGCCTGCAAAATAGCACCCGGGAAATGACCAATAATAACGCCGAAGCGTTTGCTGAGGAAATTTTTTTATCGCTAAGGGACATGGCTCGTCGCAGCGTCTTGTCTAGTATCGCTACGGACGTGGTAAGTAAGGCGCTGGAGCACCAATACAGCATAGAGGAAATAAAACAGATGCGCCACTCGTTCGTATCCCGTTCAATGAATATCGATCCTACCATTCTTGCAGTTCAATATGGTCATGACATTGGACATGGCGTTAGAGCAAAAGAACTTAATGACCGCCAAAGGGTTAATTCCGCACCTTTTGGAAAAGATAGCGGCCGTAAAGGTTCCGGCAGTTTCGGCGGCAGTTCAAGTGGATCTGGCGGCAGTGGTTCAGTTGGATCTGGCGGCGGTGGTTCAGGTGGGTATGGTGGCAGTAGTTCTGGTGGAGCCGCTGGTGGTGGTCGCAGCGGAGGTGGCGGTGGTTCAAGTGGAGCTGGTGGTCGCGGCAAATAATCTAAAACAAATAAACAAATAAAAATAAGAATAAGAATATCAAAACCCTTCTCAAAGTACAGATGCCATAGCTTGTAATTGTCAAGTCAAATAAATTTTATTTTTTATTATTGTAAAATCATCTCCGTCCATCGACAGTTTTAGCCGACCCCGGATAAATCCGCTTCCCTCTTCATTGACATGAATTTCACAGCGCCCCGATAGCGGGATCTTCGCTTCACTTCGACAGGCAGAGTCACAGAGATCACAGAGCTTTTCATTTTGTTATCCATTATCCAATTGATGAGAGGACGGTTGGATAAAAACGACTATCCCTTTGGGATTATTAACCGTGTTTGTTTGAACCATTACTAGCCGTGTATTGCGAATTAGAAATGATATGAATTGTTAGTCTTACTATAATTTGAAACGCTCAGCTTAGCTTTAGCACTTTTGCGCCGCGGATCTTTCTTTCTTTCAGTTCGAGCAGGGCTTTATTTGCCGATTCAAGGGGAAATTCCTCGATTTCCGGTATGATGGGAATTTTAGCCGCCAGGTCGATAAATTCGCTGACGTCTTTCCGGGCCACATTGGCTACGCTTTTGATCTCTCTTTCCATCCAGAGATGTTCGTGATAATTGAGTTTGAGCAGATAATCTTTGTCTTTGTCTTCTTTGCGGATGGCATTGATCACCAGCCGTCCGCCGGGTTTCAAATGGTTCAGCGCCTCCACAACCGGCTTCCAAACCGGCGTGGTATCGATGACGGCATCCAGTTTTTCCGGCGGCCGGTCTTCGGTATCTCCGGCCCATACCGCACCGAGCTCTATGGCGAAATCCCTTTCCCTTTCACTTCTGGCAAACACAAACACCTTTACATCGGAATGTTTATAGTTGACCATTTTAAGCACGAGATGGGCCGATGCACCGAAACCGGTCAGTCCCAGGTTTTGCCCGTCCTTGATGTTGGCAAGCCGCAAGGACCGGTAGCCGATGGCGCCGGCGCACAACAGCGGCGCTGCCTGGGAATCCGAAAAAACATCCGGAATGGTATAGGCAAAGTCTTGGGGCACGGTCATATATTCCGCATATCCGCCGTAGGCATCCCGTCCGGTGGCCTGAAATGATTCGCACACATTCTCTTCATCCTGCCGGCAGAACTCGCAATGGCCGCATGCCGAATAAATCCAGGCAACCCCCACCCTGTCGCCGGTTTGATGCCGGCCGGCACCGGGTCCTGTCTTCTCGACCCTTCCCACCACCTGGTGGCCCAAAACCATGGGAAACCGAGACGGCGGGGTTCTTCCTTCGATCTCATCGAGTTCGGTATGGCAGACCCCGCAGGCCGAGACTTTTATCAGCAGCTCTTCTTCTTTCGGGATCGGCTCGGGCAGGTCTTGCAATTGAAGCGGATGCCTGTTTTTCTCAAGATCGCAGATCTCGTTTAATACCATGGCTTTCATTTCAGATCACCTCAATCAAAAAATATTCACCACAGACACAGAGAACACAGAGTATTTCTGTTTTTCCCTTCGGAAAGAAGTTTTTTTCTTGATCGCCGTCTCCCGATCAAGAAAAAGATATTTAATCTCCGTGCACTCCGTGTCTCTGTGGTGAATCCGACATTTTTCGTGTTCTCTGTGCCTGGCGAAGCCCAGTTTTACAGGACAGGTAGGGCGGTAAAAACACATCAAGTTGAAATTTTTGAAAAATCGGCGAACAGGCCGAACAGTTCGGAAATCATCCAAAGCAGGGAAAGCCTGTTGTTTCGTATTTTTTTATCTTTGCTCATGACCATGACATCGTCGAAAAAGGCATCCACCGGGTCGCGCAGCCTCGCAATCTCCCGAAGCGCCTGATCAAATCGCCCTTTGGAAATGAGATCCGCCACCTTTCCTTCAAGATCTTTATAAGCCGAATACAATGCTTTTTCAGATTCATGTTCAAACAATTTTTCATCCACTTTCTTGCGGGCGGGAAGGTCCGCCTTTTTGATAATATTGACCGCCCGCTTGAAGGCAACGGCCAAAGGCTCAAAGTCCGCGGCTGTTTTCAGATCCTGAAGGGCACGCACGCGATTGAATACATTGGGCACATGATCCGCGTCGGCATCGGCGACCGCTGCAATAACATCTTTGGAAAACCCTTCTTCTACCAATTGATAGGTCATGCGGTTTTGTATGAAATTGTAAATCGGATCGGCCATATCTTTGATTTTTTTCGCACCTTTTATGCCGTAAATGCCAAGGCTCTTTTCAATCAATTTTCTTAAAGAAAATGAAAAGCCCCGGTCATTCATGATCTGGATAATGCCGATGCCCTGCCGGCGAAGCGCGTAAGGATCCGATGCGCCCGTGGGAACCAACCCTACGGAAAAAAATCCGCAAATGGAATCGATCTTGTCGGCAATGCTGAGAAGGCCGCCGATCTCCGTTTCCGGCAGCGGTCCGCCCGAATAGGTCGGCCGATAATGTTCCTCAATGGCGATTGCCACGGCTTTGGGTTCTTTCTTGATAAAAGCATAATTTCTTCCCATAACCCCCTGCAGGTTCGGAAATTCATAAACCACCTGGCTTTCCAGGTCGGCCTTGCACAACCAGGCGGCCCTCAGCAGCTGGTTTTTCACCGTGGGTTTCTGGCCGCTGACATCCGCCAGATACGCTGCAATTTTCTGAACCCGTTGAACCTTTTCATACATGCTCCCCAGTTTGGCCTGGAAAAGGACGCCTTTGAGCCGCTCGACCCATTCATCCATGGATTCTTCCACATCGCTTTTGAAAAAGAACTGCGCATCGGCAAGCCTGGCTCTCAGGACTCTTTCGTGCCCGGTGGCGACAAGCTTCATATCTTTTGTGCGGGTATTGTTCACGGCAATAAAGTTGGGCATGAGATTGCCGTTGTCATCAACCACGGCAAAATATTTTTGGTGCTGGCGCATGGCGGTGATCAGGATCTCGCCGGGAATTTCCAGAAATTCCTTGTCAAACTTTCCTGCCGTAGCGATCGGGTATTCAACAAGATTCTTATTGATATCGATCAGCTCTTCATCCGGAAGTATTTGACCGCCGACTTCTTTGGCGGCTTTGTTAATTTCATTTTCAACAAGCTTTCGCCGTTCTTCAAAATCGATATATACATGGGCGTCTTTCAAGGTTTTTACGTATTCTTCCGGCGAAGAAATTTTTATTTTATTGGGATGCATAAAATAATGACCGAAGGTATATCTCCCGCTTTTTGTATCTCCCAGCCCAAAGGAAATGATCTGGTTTCCCAAAAGCGCCACTATATAATGGATCGGCCTGGCAAAGAAGATATTGAGTTCCGCCCACTTCATTGTCTTTGGAAACGGTGTTGACAGAATCACTTCCGGAAGTATGGTTTTAAGAAGCGTCCGCGTTGCCAGCCCCCGCTCCGCGACCCGGGCACATATATAACGGCCTTTGCCGGTCTCCTTTATGGATAAGGCGTTTACGGAAACACCGACCTTTTCGGCGAATTTCAACGCAGCCGTTGTCGGTTTGCCGTTTTTATCAAAACCGACTTTTTCAGGAGGCCCCATAATTTCGGATGTGAAGGACTTCTGTTTGTCCGCCACATTCTGAACTTCAACCCCAAGTCGCCTCGGCGTGCCAAAAACCTTGGCACTGCCATACGCAATACGGGCATCGGTCATTTTTTGTAAAAGTGTCCAGGACAAGGATTCAAGCGCCGGTTCAATATAACCCGCCGGGATTTCCTCTGTTCCGATCTCAACCAATAAACTTTTCATAGTCACCTCTGTCTTTTGAATGCATCAGCCTTTCTTGGTTTCCGGCCATCTTTTGAAATATTTTAACTGTTTTGTTTTTTAAAAATATCGCGACGTGAAAGAAGCTTCGGAATTGATTTTTTTGACACAATATGCAATCTACAATCTTCAATTTCCAATCTTCAATAAAGGATATCCCATGGCTTCTCTTTGCTTCAGATACCCTTCGGCACATGCCCTTGCAAGATTTCGTATCCGGCCGATATAACCGGTCCTTTCGGCAACACTGATAGCGCCTCTCGCATCGAGGAGATTAAATGTGTGGGAGCATTTCAGGCAGTATTCATAGGCCGGCAGCACTAACTCCTCTTTGATCATCCGTGCGGATTCGGCTTCATACTGATTGAAAAACTCTAAAAGCATTTTGACATTCGCCTTTTCAAAATTGTAAGTCGACTGTTCGACTTCCTGATGATGGTGCACATGGCCGTAGGTTACCGTATCGGTCCATTTCAGATCAAACACACTGTCCACTTTCTGCAGATACATGGCAATGCGTTCCAGCCCGTATGTGAGCTCCACGGATATGGGGGCCAGCTCGACACTGCCGCACAACTGAAAATAAGTGAACTGGGTAATTTCCATGCCGTCCAGCCATACTTCCCATCCAAGACCGGCGGCTCCAAGCGTGGGGGATTCCCAATCGTCTTCCACAAATCTGATGTCGTGCTCCAGGGGATCGATACCCAATACTTTCAGACTATCAAGATACTGCTGCTGGACATCATAAGGAGAAGGCTTCAATATCACCTGATACTGGTAGTAATGCTGCAACCGGTTCGGATTTTCTCCGTATCGGCCGTCGGTCGGCCGTCTCGACGGCTGAACGTAAGCTACATTCCAGGGTTCAGGACCGAGTGCTTTTAGGAGTGTGGTGGGATGAAATGTCCCGGCGCCGACTTCCATATCATACGGCTGGGCCACCACACAGCCTTTTTGTGCCCAGAATTTCTCTAGCGACATGATTACATCCTGAAAATTCATTTTCCCTTCCTTATCAATCTATTTGTGATTAGTTGGTTAGGCTGGACGTTTTATACAACTTGCAGCCAGCGCGTCATTACACTATTTCTTCAAAAAAGACTACAAAAGCCCTTGTGAATCAATTTTTGAACTTAGCAGGCGGGCATCCTTTCTTGTTGAAAGGATACCTTCCCATGCGCCTTTGAGTTTGTCAATATCCACTTTTCGACCCAGTGCCCATATACAGCCTCCGCCGCCTGCTCCCGTAAATCTTGCACTGCAACGCTCTTTTATGGCGGATTGAACAAGTGAACTGCCGATTTCATCTAGTACTTCAGGCGTCATCTTTCTTCTGATAGCGGTTTCTTTATTCATCTGTTCGCATGCAGCAGGGATATCTCTTTTAATGAGCGCATCGGCAAATTTTTGTGTACATACTATAATTTCAGCCCAAAGTCCATGGTGCTTTCCAGAAAGAAATTGATTCACCCACTTTTGATTCACATCTTTCGATTCATGGGGTATCCCGCAGTATGCCAGCAACAAATGCTCCTCGAATTTGGGCAAGTATGACTTTGGAATAATGGTTTTTTTCTTAAAAAGGGGACTTTGGCAATCTCCCGGCCAATACCATACATTTGCACCGCCGAAAACCGCTGCCAGTTGATCCTGAAATCCGCACGGCACACGTGCCACACTGGCCTCAATGGTCTGGGACAGAAAAGCGATGTTTTTTCTGGAAATTGGGGCTTCCCCCTTTTTTTCTTTAATCTTTGAAAAAGCCCCGACAAGAGCAACCGCAGCCACGGAAGACCCGCCCAAAGCACTCCGGGGAGGAGATGATGATTCGATATCAATATGGATTCCTTCAGCTCTGAAATATGCAGCTATGGCAAAGATGAGCCCCAGCGGGTGATCAAAAGGCGCCTTATCCAGAGGATATTCAGCGCCTTTGAATCCTTTTGACGTTACTTTTATTTTGCTTTTGTCATATGGAAGGAGCCGAATCGTTGTTCTTAGATTTATTGCAATATTGACAGTACATGGAAAAAGATGTCTTAAGGGATAATAAAAGGTGCTGATATCCAGAGTGCCCCCCATGTCGATCCTGCAGGGCGCCGACGCTTCAATCTTATTGGATTCAGTGATTTTCTGCATTTTCTATTCTACAGTCATTCAGATTGATGCTTTAATGATTTATTTAAACCCTAAAAAGAAGAGCGGAATGGATAATCTTTTTTTAAAAATCGTGTACTGTTTGAGTGATTTAGGGATCGTTAGAAAGAACAGACGAATATCAAAATTTATCAGGAACAGACGTCATTCACTTTAAGACGAAAGCCTGTTATTATATCGAATTCTGTTCTTTCTTTACGATCCTTTAACCACGAGTTTTATCCGCCTTCGGCGTGATTACACGATTTGAAAAAAAGCATTATCCATGGAGCGATTGAACAAAGAAAAATATTCCGCCTTCTCAAGTATCACTCAACCTATATCTACCACTTCCGTATTTGTTTCAAAAATTTCAAACTCCGGGGCTCTTTACCCAAATGATAGGGCACAAAGGTCTCCAAAAATTCCGAACCTTCCTTCAATGCATCAGAAGAAAACCTGACCCTCACAGCTTTGACCAAATCCCCCTTTTCTATCCACAAAAGCTGTTTAATGACGCCCTTTGAAAGAATCGGTTTTTGCAAAGTTTTGGAGGCACATTCGTCACATAAGATGCCCCCCTTTGCAAAATCAAATCGGACTCTGGTTTCCTTTATCTTCTCTACGTCGGTGCGGCAGATGCTGCATTGTCTTAAATTTGGTGAAAGACCGGATATGGTCAAAAACTTTATCTGAAACAAAATAGAAAGTGCTGCTTCCGATGCCCGACTTAAATCGAGTTCCCTCAAAACATACTGAAAGAGCTGGTAAAGTTGAACCTGTTTTTGACCGCTTTCCATCCACTCGTTGATGAGTTCTGCCCAGTAACTGGCATAGGCCGTCTTTAATACGCTGGATCTGATATGAAAAAACGGATACTTTAATGCAGCCTCCTGTAAAACAGGAAGCCCTTTTCTCCGGCCAACATTGCATACCACGTCAATTTCTGAAAAGAGTTCAAGTATTCCTGCAAACCGTTTTTTGCT
>JARRRC010000050.1:0-13699 GCA_037381105.1 Desulfobacterales bacterium | reverse complement strand
CTTTTCGAATGGTATCGAGATACTTATTTTCCTCCATCGCTCCGGCAACACAACCAGCATAAAGTTCGGCCGATTGAAGCATTTTCGCGCTCATCTGCCCTTGATAAACCACATCAGAAATACAAAAATGGGCACCCAATTTCAATACCCGGTGAATTTCCTGAAAAGCCCTATTCTTATCGGGCACCAGGTTCAATACACAGTTACTAATCACTACGTCCACTGTTGCATTATCGACGGGAATATCCTCAATTTCTCCATAATGGAATTCCACATTGGCGTATCCCAGTTTCACTTTGTTCTTTTCCGCCCTGACAATCATCTCATCGGTCATATCCACGCCGATCACCTTCCCTGATTCACCCACAAGGGCCCGCGCCACGAACGCATCATTCCCTGCCCCGCTGCCCAGATCCAGAACGGTGTCTCCTGTTCTGATGCCAGCATGCTCGGTGGGCAAACCACATCCCAGTCCCAGATCCGCATCAGCTGCATAACCTTCCAGTTGGCTATAGTCATCGCTGAATACAGAGTAATCAGTTTTATCGCTTCCACAGCAAGATATTTCTTTTTCGCTTTTTCCGGAGCCGCAACAGCATTCATCCTTCCTCTTGTCGGATTGCTGGGCAATTTTGCCATACTTTTCCTTCACGATCTTTTTGATTTCATCTGAAGTCTGCATCATGTTTCTCCTTTTATGGTTAGATTGTTAACAACGCTGGCAGACAGCAGCAAAAAGAGACTGAAAAGCATCTTTTGCTTTTTTTATTTTATCATGATCAAGGCAATAGCAGGTCTTCGGTCCTTCGATTTCACCCCGGATCAATCCCACCCGCTTTAATTCCCGCAGGTGTTGAGAGACAGTGGGCTGTGCCAGCGGCAACAGATCAACGATATCCCCACACATGCATATATTTTTGTCGGTAAGAACATTAAGAATTTTAATCCGCGCCGGGTGGGCGAGCGCTTTGGCCATTTCTGCCAGTTCAATTTCCTGCGGGCTAAACAGACTAGATTTATTTTGTGCCATGCCAAATCCTTTCTATCGCTTATCGTAAATATACGATAATATAATTAAAAATTGCACACTTTTTTATTTTTAGCGCTGATTGATAACTTTCACATCCCCCAAGGTTGATTGGCCTCGCAGCTATTTTATTTTTATATTAAAATCATCATCGTCGGAAGGAGAATTTTAAATGAATTCCATAATTTTATATGTCGGAGCGATACTTATACTATTCTGGGGGGTCGCTCACCTGTTAGCCTTAAAACCTGTGGTAGGAAATTTCGGAGATCTCGCGCGGGATAACCGGCTTATCCTGGTCATGGAGTGGGTCGTCGAAGGACTGACCTTTTGTTTTATCGGGGTGATCGTGATTCTGGTAACTGCGCTGGCCGGTTCGGAACAGCTCAGCACACCGATCGTTTATCTTTCATCAGCGGTTTTTCTTTTGATACTTTCAATTTTAAGCCTTTTTACCGGCGCCCGAGCTAAAGATATTCCATTTAAAATTTGCCCGGTAATTAAGACGACTACTGCCATTCTGTTCATTGCCGGAAGCTTGTAACCTTCGGACATCCTTTTTTTAGATTTTCACCTTATCTGACCGTTTTCCGGGATATTTCTTTGATTGAGCCTGTTAAACCTCAGAGTTTAAGCGAGGCGGAGGTTATGCAAAAATCTGACATACTAAACCGGAATTTCAATTCCACAAAGACCCGAAAAGCCTACAGCCGGATAGCCTGGTTTTATGATTTATGGGGCTGGCTTACCGAATCCAAAGCCGAACGGAAAGTACTGGATCTGGCATCCATAAGGGATGGAGAATATGTCCTGGAAGCGGCAGTCGGAACTGGCCGGCTTTTTGAACAGATCGCAAGATATAATCCCAATGGACTTACAGCCGGATTTGACCTTACCGATGCTATGCTGAATCGTGCCCTGCGTCGGTTTAGCCGATCCAATAAACAATTATATTCGTTGGCAATCTCCGATGCATATCAACTCCCCTATTCAGCGGAATCTTTCGATCTCCTCATCAATAATTTTATGCTCGATTTGTTGCCGGAAAACGACTATCTCCATATTCTGGCGGAATTCAGCCGGGTATTGAAACCGGGCGGCCGCCTGCTCATTTCCACCATGGCATGCGGTCCGCGCTGGTATCATCGGTTCTGGGCTTGGCTGGCAGGTACTTTCCCAAGCCTTTTAACCAATTGCCGGCCGGTCAATATCCTCAATTATTTAACGGAAGCTGGCTTACAGGTGACCGATTCTGCTTTTATCACCCAGAATACCTTCCCGAGCCGGGTGGCGGTAGCAGTGAAATAACATATCATGTCGGTATTTTCTTTATTACCCGCTTTGTCCGGGGCGGGAAATGAAAGATAAAACGCCTGTCGCAGACACATTCCGAATGCTATGGCATGTTCTTTCTTCCTTGTCCGTCGGTTTCCACTAGCATATGCCTTCATGTTCTTCTTGAGTGCAGCTGCATTCCAGTCCAGCCGCCTTTTCAAACGATTCCCTGCCCTCATGGAAAGAAAAATAAAGCAAGCCGAACGCCCCCAGGCTGTCAATAAATCCCAGGCCGGTAATTACGTAAACCAAACTGGAGAAGAGCAGCACCAGGGACATGTAAATGCACACCAGGGTGCAGTTGGCATCGGCGAGGATGGGCGCAGAACACAGGGTGTTCCCCACTATGCGTTTTCCCCGGACCAGTGCCCACATAACGACAATGGAGGCCAGCGAAATGATAAGACCCGGCAGCGTGGTTTCCGGTTTATGGGCAGTCAGGAGATTATAAAAGGCGGTTATCCCGAGTCCGGCGGCCAGAATGTAAAAGGAAGTCCCGGTAATTCGCAGGGCCGCTTTCTCGAATGACCAGCGTGGCATGCCTTCATTTTTGCGAATGCGGAAGACCATGGTCAGGATCCCCATTCCGGACACTACCTCGATAAAAGAATCCAATCCGAAACCGAATAGCGTCAGGGTTTCATCATGGGCTCCGAAATAGACGGACACCACCCCCTCTCCCAGATTATAAACAATGGTCAGGACTGCCAGCCAGAAGGCATGGCGCCAGTATTTATTTATCAGCGGCGGCTTCTTGGCGCCGACGGATGATTCCGGGACTTTTGACGCAGGCATATTCTACTGCTCCTCCGATGAGGGATCCATCATTTATCGACGGAAGATACAACACCCGACCTCCTTATCAAATCAATTTCGGATTCCATCAAAGCATGCTTTGTGAAAGCCGTCCTGCCTATTTGCGCCCCGGCGGGACACGTTCTGCGTTATTGTCTAAACAAAAATAACGGCTAATAAGTTTTTAAGCTAATGGCTCATGGCCATCCAGAGAAAATGTCATTATTTGCCCAATTTTGGATAATTTCATATGATTCGGTAGGATGGTATATTTTTGTATTGATTTATTATCATTAGGAAGATAGATTCCAGGCATTATGGAAAATCTTCTACCGGATCAGCAAAATAAGTTCGATCAAATCTGCCCTCAAGTTCGAGTTAAGTTTCACCGCTTTATTATAGATTGCTATAAGGCTGTTCTTTTGGGAAAGACTTCATTCCGGCGGTTTTCTACATAACCGTTCGGGAAAGATTGAAGTGTGGAGGATGAGGCATTGATATCGACCTATCAGAAACTAGAGACAATATATTTTATCGAGGGGATTATGGGTATTCAGGAAAAAATGTTGATAACATAAAAAATATGGCTGATAGCAACCATATTGACAAAAATGGTCGATAAGGAAAACAAAATGGTTGTATTTAAAAGCATTTGAAATTAAACAACTGCAGTTAACATATATATTATGCGCTTTCTGTTCAAAGTTTTTCTTGATTCTAGTATAACCAACATCGCTAAAGTTTAACGTCATAGATATCAGTTTGAACATGTCATATACATTATTGGCATTATATTCTTAATATTTTTCTTGGTAATTATTTTTAAAGAATGTTTTGTAATAAACTCACAAATTGTATTAGTAGTAAATGGTGTTGTAATTGGATGCCCTTTACTTTTCATAATATAAGAAATCAATTTGCTTTTTAGATTTTCATTGTTCAGGAATGTGACAACAATGATCTTGCCCTCTTTTTTAATCAATCGTTTTGCTTCATTAATAATATTTTCCGGTTCAGGTACAACATGCAGCAAGTTAATAATTAATATTACATCAAATGAATTATCCTCGAAATTCAATTGATTGCCGTCTTCAACAAGAAATGAAATATTCTCAATTCCTTTTTTATCAGCTTTTTCACGTGCTATTCGAATCATTTCGGGTGAAAAATCAATTGCATTAATACTCTTCGCATTACTGCAGATACCAATTGGAATTTCACCTGTCCCCGTTCCCATATCTAAAATATCCATTTCGGGTGATATTTCATTTTTAATAAATGTTATAATAGTTTGGAAAGCTTTGTGTGATTTTTTAGCACGCACATCATAATTTGCGGCATCATTGTTCCAATAGGTTATTTCATTAGTCATGGGTAACTCCTTTCAAAAAATTATCTTTTGTAATACAGAAAATCACAATAGTCATCACCTTTGCCTAAAGTTTTTTCTCTTTTCAATTCTATGTGATTCGGTAACAATTCTGCTATTCGCTCGTCCATAACGCAGTATGCTCTCATTAATTCCGTACTGCCTTCTCTTTTGAAAAATTCAAAATGCGGACATTTCGTCTGATGCCATCCGATACCGTTTTCAATTTCAACTCTTTCCTTTTCCCAGGGCGGGCAGGGAAAAAACCATTCGTTAAAGGGTCCTAATATTTTCAAATAATTGTTAAAAGGATCTTTGCTTCGGCGGATGAAAAATGCTATAACGCGAATGTTTTTGGCAATGCGTTCCTTCCAAAGGATATCTTCGATTATATCAATCACTTCCTCCTTATCATGAATGAAAATGTACAGCGCTTTGTAGAGGGCGAGACCGGTAATTAAAAACATTCTGTGAAAGGCCATTATGCCGGTTTCCATTTTTGTGCGCTTACTGATATCCTCGTAATGTTTCTTAAAAGCAGTCATGATTTTTTTGTAATTGCCTTTGTCCATCTTTTTTATCGCCGGTCTCAGTCTGAAAAGGCTGATTATCAAATTGAGTCTTATTTTCTGTAACATGGTTTTCTCCTTTCGGTTTATATGAGTTTAAATATCTTTTTCTATCCAGATGGTGTGGTTCACCAAGCCATAAGATTTTAATGCGGAAACTAATCTTATGCCCAGTGAACTTCCGCGCTTTTTTGCGACACTCGAATTATGAACCAGGTGAATGCTTAAATCAGTAACTATATTCATACGATTATATAATTTGATTATTGGTTGCCCGGATTTTTTCTCTGCATGGTTGATAATTTCCTGAATATGTTTTTCCAGTTGCTTCCGGGTGTCGCCTGTTGATCTGATTTCTATGACTTCGATCCATTTCATTTTGTTTGTCCTGTATCATTATTTGTATGATTTACTTTCTGCTTTCTTTATAAGCCAAAAGTATGCCATAAGCATAAGTTAAATAATAATAGTATATTGCAAAATTCGGGAGATTGGTAATTGTCAATAAAGACAATTAATATTGTCAAATAAGACAGTATTGTGTATATTTTGTTTTATAAGACAATGTTTTAAATGGGAGGCGTAAATTGTCGATTGAAGAAAGCGAATTTTTTAAAGAAGCGACTCTGCGAATATGCGGTAATCTGGAAATAGAAAGCGCCTTGCATTCTTTGCTCCTTTATTTAAAAGAACTTATGCCGGTCACAAGAATGTACCTTTCCTATTATGATGAAACTTTGAAGTCTACTCACATTATTGCTCATGCCAATGAAAAAATGAGTGAAAAACTTGATCTGGTAGTGCCATTACCAGAAGATGCCAGTAAAATTGCTAAAAATATTTCAAGTTATGGTGATGTTGCACTTGTTAAGAATCCAGAAGAGTTTCCATTAACCAGACACACAATGAAAGTTCTTAAAGTATCTGCATCTTCCATTATCGGTTTGATGCTGCAATCAGATGGCAAAATGATTGGCTCTGTTGGACTTCATTCTGATGGAGAACCAAAATTTGACGAAAGCCATTTAGAGCTGATCAAATTACTGAAAGGTCCCATGAAAATTGCCATGTCAAATTCACTCAAGCATCGTGAAGTACTGAAGTTGAAGGATGTGTTAGCTGATGACAACCGTTATCTGCATGGTGAACTAAGACGGCTCTCCGGTGATGAAATCATTGGTGCAAACTTCGGACTGAATGACGTCATGCAAAAGGCCGGTCATGTTGCCTCACTGGACAGCCCGGTTTTGCTTTTAGGTGAAACCGGTGTTGGGAAAGACGTCATAGCCAATGCCATACACTATTCATCGAATCGTAAAGATGGTCCGTTTGTCAGTGTGAATTGCGGAGCTATTCCGGAGACGTTGATTGACAGTGAACTTTTTGGTCATGAGAAGGGCGCCTTCACCGGAGCCCTCACTCAAAAACGCGGAAGATTTGAAAGGGCGGATAAAGGAACGATTTTTCTTGATGAAATTGGTGAACTCCCGCTGCACGCTCAGGTACGCTTATTAAGAGTATTGCAAGACAAAGAAATTGAAAGGATTGGTGGTGATAAAACAATTCAATTGGATATAAGAATTATCGCGGCCACAAACAGAGATCTTGAGAAAATGGTTCAGAGTGGTGATTTCAGAGAAGACCTCTGGTTCAGGTTGAATGTATTTCCAATAATGATTCCTGCATTACGCGAAAGAGAACAGGATATACCGGCGCTTTTACAACATTTTATTTCCCTGAAAGTCCGGGAGTTAAAACTTCCCCATATTCCGGAACCGGCAGCGGGCTCTATCGAAATTCTTATGAATTATGATTGGCCCGGCAACGTAAGGGAATTGAGCAATATAGTTGAAAGGGCCATGATTCTGAATCCTACAGGTCCTTTGGATTTTAGCAGCTTAATTCCGGGTAAAGAAAAAGAATCTGATGTAGCACTTGTGCAATCTGGTTTAATCGATAATCTTGATCAATTGATTTCAAATCATATAAAAAGTGTGATTGAAAGAACCAATGGCAAAGTCCATGGTCCCGGAGGTGCTGCAGAAATACTTGGAGTTAATCCCAGTTCCTTAAGAAATAAAATGAAAAAATACGGTATTAAACATGGTAGAAGCTTTAAGAGATAGGTTCAAAACACATAACAAATCGCTTAAGCCGAACCGATCACGCGTCAACCCTTTACGAAAAGTGCATTGCCAGAGGAGGGCCATCGGCGGTCGGCTTAGCTCAGCCGTTAGATCCCATTGGAGAGACATGCCATGCGAATTCGAAAAGCAATTGAAAAGGATGCAAGTGCAATCTCATTGTTAGCCCGCCAAACGTTTACCGAGACTTATGATGACTTGACCGATAAGAAAGTTGATAGATATGTATCAGAATTTTTTTCTATACGGCAAATTCGGAAGTATCTGAATTCTCCAACTTACCGCATTTTGGTGGCAGATAATGGGCAACTTGCCGGTTACATCTTGCTTGGAAACACTTTGGCGCCGGAATTTTTGCAGGATGACAATCCAATTGAGTGTATTCGACTCTTTGTTGTAAAAGACGCTCAAGGGCAGAGATTTGGTTCGATGCTTCTTGAAAGTGCACTTAACATCTGCGCAGAAGAGGGTAATGATGTGCTGTGGTTGAAGGTGTGAAATATGAACGAAAAGGGAATCTGATTCTATGAAAAGAAGGGTTTTCGATCACTGGGAATATCAAGCTATACCGAGGGCGGTTTGGACGACCAGGTAATAATCATGGGGCGTTCCGTAGAGAATTTAGATCAAAATTTCATCTAACAAGGCCAATTCAGCCGGCCAGAATACCGGCGCCTGATTGGCAGCGTTGGGCACATCATTGATGAATGGGCCTTAGTGTTGGGCAAGGGTGGATTTGTTTACGGTGAATTCAAAAAGCAGCATGATGGAATCGCGGACTAATTCTCGCGTGATTCGGAGGATGATATGGAATCGAAGGTCGTTGCTCAAAATGCGGTTCAAACCGTGTCCCCGAAACAGTGGATTCGTTTGATCATAGTGTATCTCCTCATACCACTGGTTCTATTGGTATGCGGAGGAGATTTCAGTTGGTGGCAGGCGTGGGTTTATTCCCTGCTGATCGTTGCGGCCGGCATAGGAGGCCGGATTTGGGCGGAGCAGCGGCATCCGGGGTTGTCAGCCGAACGACAAAATATTGAGAAGATGCAAAACGCGAAAGCTTGGGACAAAGTGCTTGCTCCGCTCATGGCGCTGAGTATTAGCTTCCCACTGGTTATTGTAGCGGGGCTGGATCACCGCTATGGCTGGTCACCCGTATTCCCGCAATGGCTTAATATATTCGGTATCATCTCAATCGCACTTGGATACGCTTTCGGGGTGTGGGCATTTGCAGAGAACCGCTTCTTCTCTAGTGTGGTTCGTATTCAGACCGATCGAGGGCATGTAGTGTGTGACAGCGGCCCATACCGGATTGTGCGGCATCCGGGGTATGCAGGAAATATTTTGCCACTGCTGGGTCTAGTGCTGGCCTTAGGCTCGGTGTGGACACTTATTCCGGCTGCGGTGGCGTTGATCATCGCAGTGATCAGAACCGCACTGGAAGACCAGACTCTACAGGAAGAGTTGCCGGGTTATCGAGACTATGCGCAGCGCGTGCGCTATCGGTTGATTCCGGGGATTTACTGAGGGGCCGAGCCCCTGCGATTTGATTTGGTGGATGGGAATGGTTTGTTTTCAAAATGTGCAAGAGCGCCCAACATCTGCATTAAGCCGGCCTTGGCGAAAAAACCGCCAAGCCGCTTATGCAAGGCGATAGCTCAGTTTTTTCCTTCTTATTACCCAGTCCCCTGTGGTGAGCTTGTCGAACCATGTCTCCGGCCTGCCGCCCCGCGATCTCCTGTCTGCCCTCTCTCGTCTCCGGCCTCCTTTCTTAAGTTGGGAAGCCTGTCGAACCCGTCATGGTGAGTCTGTCGAACCACAAAATTCCATTTGAAAGACTTGTTTACTTAGCTCCATATATCCGGGAAATAAGTTCATACAATTCTGCCTTTAAATTCGATTTAAGTTTCACCGCTTTATTATAGATTGCTGTAAGGCTGTTCTTTATAGAAAGACTTAATTCAAGCAGTTTTCTACATAATTGTTGGGAAAAGATGGAAATATGGAATATGAGGCATTGATATCAGTCCATCAGAAACTGAAGACAATATGCTTTGCTAAGCGCAGTATCCGGATTCAGGAAAAAATGCTTGACAACAAAGACAAAATGCTTGTATTCAAAAACACTTGAAATTAGGCAGCTGCAGCCAATATATATTAGGCGCTGACCGAATCTATTCATACCTGTAAGGAGATTTTCCACAGTGGACATCCCGCGGATATTCAACATTACTGAAAGTGCTCATCGCATCCACAACCCCTTCACACCGGAAAAGCTCGCCACTCTCGGCGCGGCGCTGCGTCTGGAAACGGGGACCAGAGTGCTCGACCTCGGCAGCGGTTCAGGGGAGATGCTGTGCACCTGGGCACGCGATCACGGCATCGTCGGCACCGGCATCGATATGAGCCAAATGTTCACCGAGCAAGCGAAACTCCGTGCTGAAGAACTCGGCGTCGCCGATCAGGTCAAGTTCATCCACGGCGATGCTGCTGGCTACGTCTCTGACGAGAAGGTCAGTGTGGCAGCCTGTCTCGGTGCTACATGGATCGCTGGTGGGGTCAACGGCACTATCGAGCTTCTGGCGCGGAGCCTCGGCACCGGAGGGATCATCCTCATCGGCGAGCCCTACTGGCGGCAGTTGCCGCCGACCGAAGAGGATGCCAAGGGGTGTCTTGCCAACTCAATCTCCGACTTTCTCATGCTTCCGGAACTTCTCGCGTCTTTCGGCCACCTCGGCTACGATGTCGTGGAAATGGTTTTGGCAGACCAGGACGGCTGGGACAGATACGAGGCGGCCAAATGGCTCACTACGCGCCAATGGCTTGAAGCCAATCCCGATGACGAGTTAGCCAAAAGTGTACGAGCCAAACTGAACTCGGAACCCGAACGCTATGCCGCTTACACGCGTGAATACCTGGGCTGGGGTGTGTTCGCGCTGATGCCGCGGTGAAGCGTTGACGCATCCGGCGGATCTTAAACGGCTGTGCCGCGCAACAGTTGGCGGCTCGCCGAGATGTGATTGCGCCTGAATTCATTTCCTATGGCCTGGTTATCCCTGCAATCAACAGAAAGATCTGTCTCAGGCAGGCTTAACAATTCATTCAGGCGTTATATGCACAAGGAAAGACAATATGCAAAGCATTCGAAGCAAGATAATTATTTGGCTGATTAAAAACAGACACCTGTTTAAAATGAAGCTAAAACCTGAAGTGGTGGATGCCAGTTTTTCTGTCGACAGATTTAGAAAAGATGTTGACAGAGCTGTAGCAAAAATGAAAATGCCCAAAGGGGTCACTACTAAGAAACAAATCATAAATAGTGTCGAAGCGGAATGGATTATTCCGGAGAGGCCTATTGAAGGCAAGGTGCTCTTATATATACATGGTGGCGGTTTTATATCAGGTTCATGTAAGACACATCGTATGCATGTCGCAAAATTTGCAATAGGATGTCAATTGAAGTCATTAGTATTTGATTACAGGCTCGCCCCGGAACATCCTTTTCCGGCTGCGCTCGATGATTGTGTCACAGTATATAAATGGCTTCTGAAAGATGGCTACAAACCTGATGACATTGTCATCGGTGGCGAATCCGCTGGTGGAACTCTGACCCTCTCATTACTTCTGGCATTAAAGGAACAAAGAATCGGAATGCCAAGAGCTGCATTTTCGATATCGCCGGTAACCGACCTTAGATGTCTGGCTGATTCTTTTAAATACAACGCCAGGAAGGACATAGCCCCAATGGGCTCTTGGGATGTATGGACAAAATTTTACATCGGTGATAATGATCCGACTCTGCCTCTCCTCTCACCTCAAATGGGAGATTATACAGGTCTCCCGCCACTCCATATATGTGTCGGTACTCATGAAATTCATTTAGATGATTGCCAAAATGTGGCAAGAAAAGCTAAAGAGCAGAGAGTGGATGTAATATTGAGTGATTGGGATAGAATGGTTCACGCATTTCCGATTCTATCACCGCTGTTTCCGGAAGCAAAAAATGCGATGGCAGAGATATGTGAATTTGTAAAAAGTCATATCGAACAATGAACGGATATTCTGACAGACATAGAATATAGATAAGCTTTACGGAACCGAAATGTGCACGATTTAACATATAACAACTCCATGAACTCGGACTGGAAATCCCGCTGCGCTCAATTGCCAGCCGGTTCTGCGGTCCGTTATATTGCCACATGAGATAAAAATAAAGTAAGTCTTTGTCTTCATTTTTTTCTATCTTGCTTCCTATAATCTGTTCTAAAACCAAGCAAATATCAGAGATAACAATGACCAGCATAAAAATTAACAGAAATGATCTTGATTCATATGGGAGCGGAAAAAAGTATGTGGCAGAAATATTAAACAAATTGTCAGGTCCTTGCGAACCAGGGATTCAATATATTGTCGTAGATAAGAATTCTACTATTTATGAGCGAAGTGTTGGGCTATGTGATGTTGCGGCAAAAAAATCATTGACCTTGCACAATACAATGGCTGCTTTCTCAATGACAAAGATGTTGACTGCAATCACAGTATTACAGTTAATCGAACAAGACAAAGTCGAATTGAATGACAGAGTAGACAGGTATATTAAACACCCATATGATTCGGAGATAACTGTCAGACAGTTATTGAATCATACATCCGGTATTCCGAACCCGATTCCGTTAAAATGGGTTCACCTTGCCTCAAAGCATAATACATAAAAAATTCGGACTTAGGTTCACGGCCCGGTTCAAAGTTTCAATACTCAAATATCGGATACTGGTTACTCGGAAAACTTATACAAAACATAAGTGGAAAAAAATACGCAATCTATGTTACTGAAAATATTTTTAAGCCATTATCATTAACACCAAATGAAATCGGCTTCTTGATTATCGACGAAAATAACCATGCTAAAGGATATTTGAAGAAATGGTCCTTCCTAAATTTATTTGGGCGATTCTTGATTGATAGGAGCATGCTGGGAGATTATGAAGGAAGTTGGCTTCATATCAAAAACGTCTATGTGAATGGTCCTTCATTTGGCGGGGCAATCGGTTCCGCAAAGGCTTTTAGCCGGATTCTGCAAGATTTGCTGTCCGAGAGATCCAAACTCCTCGAAGAAGAAACAAAGCAATTGCTATACTCACAACAAAAAACAGATTCTGACAATAAGATTAATATGACGCTTGGCTGCCACATAGATAAACTAAAAGGTATCAATTACTATTATAAGGAAGGTGGCGGTGCCGGCTTTCACAGCGAATTGCGAATCTATCCTGAAAAGGGCTTGGCATCAGTAATAATGACAAATAGAACTTCATTCAATTCAAGAAGAAGTTTGAGTGAGCTTGATATTAACTTTATTGCAAATTGAAATATAAGAGTTACGACACTCGGCTAAAAAAGAGCCATCAGTCATGTTCTTTATTTTCAGCAGCATATATATCCGGGTCATGCACTTTGAGATTTTGGTATAACGGTGCGGGTTTCACTTCAATTTATCCTCAATAAGGGCAGCGACCTCCTATTGTTTCGGCGGCCATGTTGACCTAAAAGACAAACCAAACCATGAGTTATATACCCGAAAGAGACAATAAATGGATAAGTGGAGGACAGCAATCTGCAAAACGAACGGAATTGACATATATTTTACGAGAACCGGAGGAAGCAGGCCCCCAATAATTTTGCTGCACGGATTAACGGCCAATGGAGCTTGCTGGACTGGCATGGCACGCGCATTAGAGGGAGAATATGACGTAATCATGCCCGATGCCAGGGGGCATGGAAAATCAAGTGTACCTGGCTATGGCTACCGATACGAAGATCATGCAAACGATATCACCGGTCTCATTAAGGCCCTAGCACTCTCCCCCACGATTCTGATTGGGCACTCGATGGGAGGCATGACAGCAGCCGTAGTGGCAGGTCGTCACTCAAAGCTCCTCCGTGGCCTGGTCTTGGCTGACCCAACATTTCTGAGTCCGAAAATTCAGCGCGAGGTTTACGAAAGTGATGCTGCCGACCAGCATCGACGAATTCTCAATATGTCATTGGATGAGGTGGTGGCAGAAGCCCGGGCAAGACATCCCAATCGATCATTGGAAATCCTTGAACTATGTGCCCGGGCACGACTTCAAACCAGCATGACTGCATTCGAGGTCCTCACGTCGCCAAATCCTGATTATAGGCAGTTAGTGAGTGCGATTGACATTCCGGGCCTCCTCGTATTTGGTGATAAAGGCGTGGTTTCGTCTATTGCTGCCGAAGAGCTGCAGCGTCTCAATCCTGGATTTCAGATCGAACAAATCCCGGAGGCTGGCCACGGGCTCCACCTGGACCAACCAGAACGTTTTGCGGCTGTCGTCAAATCCTTTCTGCGTTCAATTGATATAGTGACTGAGTCATGAACGCACCAGAACATGCATCCTTCTTGATGCAGACATATTTCTGCAGATAATGTTTTCTT
>JARRRC010000049.1:0-9207 GCA_037381105.1 Desulfobacterales bacterium | reverse complement strand
GTTTCCATGGTCATTTTGCTGGGGCTTCCCCTGGTAACATGGTGGCTGGCGGGCGCCCCGACCGCGATGAGCTCGCCGAAACTGGTCGGTTTTAATTTTACCGGAGGCAAAAACTTTTCTCCGGAGTTTATTGCGCTGCTGTTGGGGCTTGTTCTTTATACGGCAGCGTTTGTCGCAGAAGTCGTCCGGGCGGGAATACAGTCCGTCAGCAAGGGCCAGACAGAGGCCGCTATGTCCCTGGGTCTCAGACCTGGCATGGTGCTCAACCTGGTGATTTTGCCCCAAGCCCTTCGCGTGATCATCCCGCCGCTCACCAGTCAAATGTTGAACCTGACCAAAAACAGCACGTTGGCAGTGGCCATCGGCTATCCGGATTTTGTATCCGTTGCCAACACGACCATCAATCAGACCGGCCAGGCCATCGAGGGCGTGGCCTTGATCATGGTGCTTTATCTTATTTTCAGTTTGCTCACATCGGCGATTATGAACTGGTATAATAAAAAAGCGGCTCTGGTGGAACGATAGCTAAAACTATGGCTAATATGACACAACCATCCCGAAGTGAAGAGATTAAACCACCGGTCGTCCACGTCGGTGCTATTGGTTGGATAAAGAACAATCTGTTCAACAACTGGTTCAATTCCTTATTGACGGTGGTGACGATCTTTTTCCTGCTGAAAATCGTTCCGCCTTTTATTCGCTGGGCCTTCATCGACAGCGTATGGAATGCCCCTTCACAGGCATGTCGCCACGCAACCGGCGCTTGCTGGTCGATTATTCCACATAATTACCGGTTTATCATCTTTGGGTTCTTTCCTTATAATCTTCAGTGGCGGCCACTTTTGGCGATGATAATCCTCTTTGTCCTTCTCTTTTTCAGCCAGAATCGCAACCACTGGAAAAAATCTTTGGCCTATACCTGGATTACAGGTCTTTTTATCATGGGGCTGCTCCTAAAAGGCGGACTTTTCGGACTAGCATCGGTGGACAGCACCCAGTGGGGAGGACTGGTGCTAACCCTGCTGCTTTCCGTTTTCGGACTTACCGCGGCATATCCTTTGGGGGTCGTTTTGGCGCTGGGACGTCAGTCCAAAATGCCTGCCGTTAGAACGCTCTGCGTCGTCTATATTGAAATGATCCGAGGGGTTCCGCTCATCAGTCTGTTGTTTATGGCATCGATCATCTTTCCGTTGTTTCTGCCCGAAGGCGTTACCATCAACAAGATTCTTAGGGCTCAGGCTGCCATTATCCTGTTTACCGCCGCCTATATTGCAGAAGTGGTTCGGGGCGGGTTGCAGGCGATGGCCAGAGGGCAGTATGAAGCGGCCGAATCCATGGGACTGAACTATTATCAGACCATGCGCCTGATTATATTGCCCCAGGCATTAAAAATCGTTATCCCGCCGACGGTCAGCATTCTCATATCCGCCTTCAAGGATACATCCCTTGTGGTGATCATTGCGCTGTATGATTTACTCAAAACCACCCAAACGGTCCTTTCCGACCCCCGATGGTTGGGATACAGCAGGGAAGCCTACATTTTTGTGGCCATTATTTACTTTTTGGGTTGTTTTTCCATGTCGAATTACAGTAGAAAATTGGAAAAAGAATTATCAAGGGGAGATTAATCATTTTTATGGACAAAGAACCCTCCGCCGCCACGGAACAAAATCTGCCCGATGAGCTCATTATAGAGATCATCGATATGCATAAATGGTTCGGTGAGTTCCATGTGCTTCAGGGGATCAATCTCTCCGTACACAAAAAGGAACGTATCGTCATTTGCGGCCCTTCGGGTTCCGGGAAATCGACCCTCATCCGCTGTATCAACCGTCTGGAAGAACACCAGAGGGGGCGCATTGTGGTGGACGGCATTGAACTGACCAGCAATATCAAAAATATCGAAAAAATTCGTGCGGAAGTCGGCATGGTATTCCAGCATTTCAATCTCTTTCCCCACCTGAGCATCATCGAGAACCTGACCTTAGGCCCCATATGGGTGAGAAAAGTTCCAAAAAAAGAAGCCGAAGAGAACGCCATGTATTACCTGGAGAAGGTGCATATTGCCGAGCAGGCCAAAAAATATCCCGGCCAATTATCCGGCGGCCAGCAGCAGCGGGTGGCCATTGCCAGGAGTCTTTGCATGAATCCGAAAGTCATGCTTTTTGATGAGCCCACCTCCGCCCTGGATCCGGAAATGATCAAGGAGGTTTTGGATGTTATGATCGAGCTGGCCCAGGAAGGGATGACCATGATCGTGGTCACCCATGAAATGGGGTTTGCCAAGAGTGTGGCCCACCGGGTCCTTTTTATGGATTTCGGCCAAATTGTCGAAGGAAACACCCCGGAAGAATTTTTTGAAAACCCACAGCATGATCGGACCAAACTCTTTCTCAGCCAGATTTTACATTAGAATCCCTTTCAAAGATTTTATGTTGAGCGGCTGGTTTACTCTCCCAGGATTTTCCCCACCTGATAGATGATCTCGGCAGCTGTTGCCTTGTCTTTTAAAAGGATACTTTTCCTGGCATCAACTTTGAGCTGCGTTGTTTTTGCCGTCACTTCTTCTACATTGATAATTATATCCAGTTCCTTTGTCGCTGCAGTTATGGTTCTGCCGTTTTCGGACTTTCTATCATCAATAATTTTAATGCCCATTTTTTTCAATGCAGCAATTGTCGCCTGATGAACCCGATCCACAGGAGAACTGAAAGTCCTGTATGCGACATTACTAAGGGTATAGCTTACGCCGACTCCCGCACCCGTAAGGGCAATTGCCGCACATCCTGATAATAAAGGAAAAAGAAATATAACGCAGTATTTCCTAAAACCATTCATCGTCCGCCAATCCTTTCCATTTTATCCATTGATAAACCTTTCGGATCATACTTATGGTTTACAGCCTCGGACCGGCAGTCGTTCAATTCATCTTCACCCGTTCAACAAGATCAAGAGAAGATTCCAAAATTTTACTCTTGAACCTGTATTTGAGAGCGGCCGTCAGCATTTCGGTATGGATAACCCGGTTCATTTTGGCCAGAACAGCCAGGGCGGCAAGAGCCCATTCCGTGGATTTAATTTTAAGTGATCTAAAGTCCGGATTATAAAGCTTTGCTTTACATGAGGGAATCACGACTCCCGGGGCCTGGATGACCAGGGCGGTGTTGTCCAGAGAATCAAAAATGGCCTTTCGGCGCGCCACCCCTTCCCGGCTCAAAGCCAACACAACATCCGGCCGTTGGATTCCCGTGTAACCGATCCTGTGAGGAGACAGAATCACTTCCGTTATGGAAGGTCCTCTGAGCACGGTAATGTTGTATTCGTTTTTTTGGGTGGTTCGAAGCCCGGCGAAAAGTCCGGCCAGGCACAAAATCTCTCCGGCCGTGATAATCCGCTGACCGGCGTTGCCCAGAATCATAACACCCATTCTGTGGCGTTCAGGGGGCTCGAATTGTGCCGGTATTTTTTCAGGCGAAAAAACCGGCTGTTTTTCAGCTGCAAGTCTCCTGTAATGACGGCCATATTCTTCTCTGACATTTTCGGTTATCGGGTTCTTGATCGGCGGCAGTTTGGCAAGGGATTCTTCAATGATCTGAGGTGTCAGTCTGTTTCGTTTGGTGAAGCGTCCCGGACATATCCCCCAAATGTCGAGAATGGAAAAGCCTTCGAAGCGAACGGCGCTTTCTATTTCTTCCGAAAGATTTTTTGCATAACTCGAACAGCGTTGAACATAAGCGGCGCCCGCAGCAGCAGCCACCCGGCAAACATCGAGTGGAAGTTCCAAACGATTGAGAAAACCCGATCCCACCTGAGCGGTGAAGGGTGTGGTTGCCGAAAACTGGCCGCCGGTCATTCCGAAATTGAAGTTGTTCAAAACCAGCAGGGTCAAATCGAGATTACGCCGGCATGCGGAAAGCACATGGGCTCCGCCGATGCCCAAGCCGCCGTCTCCCATGGTCACGACGACGTTAAGTTCCGGTTGAGCCATCTTCAATCCCGTTGCATAGGTCAGCGCCCTGCCGTGCAAACCGTGAAAGGCGTGGGTGTTAAAAAAAGTATCGAAAAGCCCGGAACACCCGATGTCGCTGACAATCACGATCTCTTCTCCCTTAAACCCCATATTAGAAAAGGACACGTCAAGGGCCCGGGTAATCCGATCATGGGAGCACCCCGGACAGAAAACCGGCGGTCTGTCGGCATTCAGCAAACTAGACATGGTCTATCGCCTCTTTGATCTGCCGTGGAGATATCAAACGACCGTCCATTCGACCCAAGAAATTGACGGTTTTATTCGGCAGAACTCGCTGTACTTCCCTGACATACTGTCCGAGGTTCATCTCAACCACCACCACTCTTTGAACCTGTTCGGCTGTTTTCCGGATCAGCGTTTCGGGGACCGGCCAGAGGGTTTTAAGAATCAGAAGGGAAACGGGTTTGCTGCTCTTTTTCTTTTCACGGTACGCATCATGAGCCGCCCGGGCCGTAATCCCATAGGCCAATAGAAGCGTATTCGCGCCTTCTTCCAGATAGGATTCGTAAAAACTAAACCGTTTCTCGGCAGACATCAGTTTGTTGTTGAGCCGGTTCTGGATTCGGGCGATTTCATCGGAATCGGTGGTGATATAGCCGTCGACTCCATGGGTCGAAGATGTTTGGCGAACGATCACATCTCCGCCGATGGGCAAGAAATAGGGAGTGATGCTGTCAGAAGGCGTCTCAAACGGGATAAACGGTCTTCCGGACGATGGTGAAGGGCGTTCGGCAATTTTAGGCAGGTCAAATGCATCCAAATCGATATTTTCCCGGGTCATGCCGATCTCTTTGTTGGAAGCGATAAATACCGGGCACCTGAATTCTTCCGCAAGATTAAAGGCGTTAACGGTCAGTAAATAGCAGTCGCAGACATCCACGGGGGCCAACACAATGACCGGCATTCCCGCACTGTTGCCCCATCGCAAAAACTGGATATCACCGTCAGCACCCTGAGTGGCCGAACCGGTAGATGGACCGAGTCGCTGGACATCCACAATGACAATGGGAATCTCGCTGCCGATAGCAAATGAAATATGCTCGCTGTACAGGCTGATGCCCGGTCCCGAGGTGGCGGTCATGACCTTCATCCCTCCCATGGAGGCCCCCAGGCAATAACCGATGGAAGCAATTTCATCTTCACCCTGAATGCAAACTCCTCCCACAGGCGGCAACAGTTTTAACATGGTATTAAATATCGTTGTCGCCGGCGTGATGGGATATCCGGCAAAAAATCGGCAACCGGAAGCAATCGCTCCCCAAGCCACCGCTTCGTTCCCTTCCATGAGACAAAATCCCATTTTAATTCTCCATGTAATGCATTAAAACTCCAACAAGTACGTGTTTATGGAGTGCGCTCTCCCGTGAAACGAAATTGGCGGAGTGGCTACGTCATTTCAATACCTTAGAAGTGGGGGAGACCGCGGCTCCCGCAGGCTTTTTTTGCGGGAGAACGGGGAGGGAGCAGGAATGCCACCGCTGCTAAGTTATTGAAATAACTAGACGCACAGGCGTCGGAGTGAAACAGGGGAGCATACCCCATGAACACGTATCTACGAAGACGTCTTGCGACGAACGGAAATTATTTTCACATCCTCAACCGGTTTGCTGTTCGAATCGACCTTGACCTGACCGATCTTTTCCACCACATCCATTCCGTTGACCACTTTGCCGAACACAGTATGTCTGCCGGTGAGCCAGTCCGTGTCCACCAGATTAATGAAGAACTGTGATCCGTTGGTATTGGGGCCTGCATTGGCCATCGCCAGAGAACCACGAACCGGAGCATGTTTCGATCCGTTTTCCGAATAGACATAACCCATATTTTCGTAAGCCTCTTTAAGGGTCAATTTTTCAAGCCTGGCTTCAAACTCTTCCTTTCTTTGATCGAGTTCTTTTTGCGAGTTGATATTCATCGCTCGAAACAGCGGTACGAGTAGATTTCGCTGAAAATCTTCCTTGGTGCGAATCATTAAAAATCGATGGGGCCCTTTTTGAGGATCAAAGGCTTTGATTTTATCCAGCCCCAAAGCGTTGGCATCGATTTCATCGGCAAAGGTATAGCCCGGCCCACCACTGCCATTTCCCAGCGGACAGCCTCCTTGAATCATGAAATTCTTTATGACCCGATGAAAAATAAGACCATCGTAAAAAGGCCTTTTCACCTTTTTGCCGGTTTTAATATCTACAAATTCTTTGGTGCCGTCGGCCAGACCCATAAAATTGGCGACCGTTTTCGGCGCTTCATCCTGGAACAGTTCCGCCTCGATATCTCCCATCGTTGTCTGAATCACATACACGGGATTCTTCTTTTGTTGTTTTTCACCGGTCCAACCCATACCGGCCAATAATAGACAACATACCATTGCGGCTGCCGAAATTACATATTTCATTTTTTAAAAATCCTTTCCTCAAGTGATGTATAAATACGGTTTTTAAATTACATATAAAATTGCACGGCATCGCATGAATATCAAGATAGGTTTAAAGAGTCTATTAAAAAATTTTGGAAATAAAACGCCTCGGGCATGTGGAAAATTTCGTTGTTTCCCGAATTTGGGGGTGGAGATTACGTTCGAATAAAAGCCCCGGTCTATTCCGGTATGGATTCGGGTTTATCCGAACCTTTTTTCAGTTTTTTCTCCAGTTCAGCGAAAAGGGCTTTTTGTTTTTGGGCCTGCTTCTCCTGAAAAGATTCTATTTTTTTGGAAAAATCCTTTCTTGCATCTTTGAATTTTTTAAGGGCATCCTCGAGCTTGTCTTCCTTCTTGTCTCTGGGAATTTCTTCTGTTTTTAAATGATCTTTGATAAAAAGATGATTCTCGAAAGCGCCTTCAACCACATCAACGATTTCCATATCCTTTAATTTTTTGCATATCAGGTTGCCTTGTTCCAAAGAAAAGGATAGGATTCGACAAATCTCGTCAATGGAAGGCTGTCTCTGATTTTGGTGTGTGAATATCCTTATGGCCGCCACCACAAGATGTGCGTTTTTATAGTCATCTGAACTTTGCATAACAACTCGACAGAGTGATACCATCTGTTTTGGGTTGAAAATTCAACATGAAAAAAGATATCGCCGTTGTGCTTCTTGACATTAAATTATTACAAGAGTAACATTTATTATCAAATTGTCAAGTTGCAAAATGCTACACTCTGTACGGGACGCTGCATGTCATGGAACTAATCGCAAAAACACCTTTATAAATCACAGGAGGGGAACATGACCGAAATCATTGAAGTCAAAGCAAGAGAAATACTCGATTCCAGGGGCAATCCCACCATTGAATCCGACGTTTATGTTTCCTGTGGTGCCGTTGGCCGTGCGGCTGTCCCATCCGGTGCTTCTACAGGAAAGCGTGAAGCTTTGGAGCTTCGTGATACGCGATCAAAAAGATTCGGCGGCAAAGGCGTTGCTACGGCCGTCAAAAACGTGATGGATAAAATTGCACCTGCCGTTCGTGGCATGGATGCCGCGGATCAAATCGCATTGGACAACGTCATGATTCAACTGGACGGCACCTCCAACAAGGCGAAACTCGGGGCAAACGCCATCCTCAGCGTATCCATGGCCGCGGCCAGAGCCGCTGCACAAGCCTTTGGAATGCCCCTTTACAGATATCTGGGAGGAATCAATGCCAGACGCCTTCCCCTTCCCATGATGAATGTCATCAACGGCGGGGCCCATGCCGCGAACAACTTGGACATTCAAGAGTTTATGATCGTGCCGGTAGGCGCCAAATCCATTTCACAGGCCATTCAAATGGCTGCGGAAACCTTTCACAGCTTAAAAACGATACTCAAAAACAAAAACCTCAGTACAGCCGTGGGCGATGAAGGCGGTTTTGCGCCGGATTTTGCTTCCCATGAAGAAGCCATCCAATTTATCATCGGCGCCATTGAATCTGCCGGCTATACGCCGGGCAAAGATATCGGTTTGGCCTTGGATGCGGCTGCCAGTGAATTTTACCAGAAAGGTAAATATGTCCTTCAGTCTGAAAATAAAAAAATGACCGCTGAAGCACTGATTGACTATTATCAGAATCTTGTCGATAAATATCCGATTCTTTCCCTTGAAGACGGGCTTGCAGAGCAAGATTGGAAAGGCTGGATTTTAATGACCGACCGATTGGAAGGATCCATCCAGATTGTCGGCGATGATATCTTTGTCACCAACCCCAAAATATTCAAAAAAGGGATCGAAGAAGGCATTGCCAATTCCATCTTGATCAAGTTGAATCAGATTGGAACGGTCACCGAAACGCTTGATACCATGGAGATGGCAAAGCAGGCCGGTTACACGACCGTCATTTCTCACCGATCCGGCGAAACCGAAGATACCTTTATCTCCGATTTTGTGGTGGGTGTCAGCGGCGGTCAGATTAAAACCGGTTCCATGTCCCGCAGCGATCGGATATCCAAATACAACCAGTTGATGCGGATTGAAGAAGAGCTCGGAGAAGGCGCCGTTTTTGAAGACGAAATACTGTAGACGAGCTTCGGATGGCCAAAAAAACGGCTGTTGTATATTTGGGATGCGATATTATTTAAAAAAATCATGGTCGGTTTTTTTCTGTCTTGCAATATTGGTTCTCAGCCATACCGCCCTAAATGCCTATGTGCTGCCCGGGCCTTATCTTCTGGAATTAATGACTCAACATCTCGGCAGCGGTGATCGACTCCTGGTGACTCAAAAACTCTTGGTCTATGACAGCGATCCGGGATCCGGTATTGTTGAATTTAATGAAACCTTAAAGTTCATTTTCCCTGAAACGTTTCGTTCAGACATTGATTCGGAAAAGGTTCAAAAAATTCACATCCGGTCCAAAGACGGTTTTTTGACGATTATTGACGGAAAGATCTCGGACGAACCCGATACCCCCTATGATCATTATAAGGACCTTCTTCTTTTCAGGTCCAGGAAAGCCCTTCAGAAACGACTGTTGGCCCTTGGTGTGAATGTCAGGGTATCAAGCCTCGGACGATTTCAAGGCAGAACGGCGTATGTTATAGGTGCCCAGTACCCGGACGAAGACACGCCGCAGGTATGGCTGGATAAAAATACCTTCCGGCCTCTCCGGTGGATCATGACTCGCCGGCCTGAACAACGCCTGGAGGTATTGTATCTCAACTGGCAGTTATTGAACCACACCTGGTATCCTATGCACATCGAGTTAT
>JARRRC010000048.1:764-13177 GCA_037381105.1 Desulfobacterales bacterium | reverse complement strand
AATGACGTGGTCGGCTCGATCAACGGTTTCCTCAGGGATATGCTGGAGAAGGAATTGGTTCATGCCATACTTGTCCCCAGGGTAGGTGAAGACCATCCCAGCCATATGCATTTGAGAAAGTTTTAGCTTTGACGAGCCTTTCGGCAGCATTTTGTCGAACATGGATGCCATGGCATCAGCTTTTTTCACATGCTTTTTAATATCCCGCATAGCCGGAATACCCCAGAACGTAAAGAATATCACCACCCTTTCAAACATGGCGGCAGCGCCCACCGCAATAATAAAAGCAGCCAGCATCCTGTCCAAGTCTCCTGAAAAAACTACCATGGAGAGCTGATCTTGGGGCAGGCTTCTTTTTATGTCTTCTATTTGTTTTTCTAAATTTTTAATACGTTGTTCTAATATTTCCATCTAATCTTCCATTTTTTATTCAAAAAAACACTTTTCATAAATTATCGAGGCGTCATCAAATTCCTGATAAAGAAGTTTTAGACGTTCATTGGCCACCATTATCGCGATTTGACTTTCCTTTTTTTCTTCATCGGTGGAATAACAGGCCAGACACCGTTCAGAATGGCCACTTCTTCCTAAAGTTGTGACGGTAAAATCAACCATCAGAAATGTCTGTTTGTTTTCGTAATTTGAAAAATGTTCCACTGCCGGCACATATTCTATAAAAACATCGATGAAAACTTCATTTCCTTCTTTGGCGATATTGATATAATCATGGATAGTAAGGATCGGCCCATGTTCTTCATGATAACCGTTAAATTTTACAATCATGTCCTCAAGTGTGAACATCTTTTTGTCAACTTCAATACCACTTCTTTCCAATCTCCGATAATCTCTTTGTAAATATCGATTGGCGATCATTATCGCCTGTGATACATGGGGACAAAGATTATGCGGACAGCCGCGGGCATAGCATTTTCTGAAACTATATTCTTGCCCGTCAATGGTTCCCTCATATCGACACAGGAAAATATAGGCCCGGAATGGATTGGCTCGATGCGCAAAATCGACCGACAGGATTTCAAAAGAAGTTTGACATGTGACGTCCAGGCCCTTTTCTATCATCCCTATGAGATCGGTGACGCGGTTGGGTAAGTCATTAACGGCTGATTGTACCATCCGAACACCTCATTTCAGCAGAATAGTTATCCAAAACGATTACCCCTTCAATCAAATTAGAATTATTCAGAAATTTGGAAACTCAAAAAAGAGTTTCCAAATTTCTGCTCATACAATTTTTATCTCTCTGATGAATAATGAATAATCAAGCTTAGCTCGTTTAGGATGGTTATAAGTAATTATGTATAAGTCAGGACGACGTCTGCTTCACAACAACCATTAACGAATTCGGCAACTCCACCGCATTCAACGCCATCAATCAGATCTTCCTCGGTACATTCTACGATAGGAAAAGCCGCCGAGCAGGCAATCATCCGGGCGCCCCCGGCTTGTAGGACCTTGATAAACTCCGGCAAAGTTTTGGCAGCACCCGGCAAAACGATTTTTTCAGCGCCGCCATTTTTGATAATGTTTAGACCGTCCATTGTAAAAAACATGTTTACTTCCATTTCCATTGCCATTGCGCCCGAAGCAATCATAAAGGGCGCAAACGCTTTCTGGGGTTCATCTGATCCCACAAAGATCCACATCTTACTGGCCATTACTACCTCCTTTTTTAGCTTAAAATGTTAAAATCCAGCGTTCACCAAGATTAGATTATTCGGCACACTGGGTGATAAGCGTTGACAAATCCTCGACCTGTGCGCCGGTTTTTCTTAAATTCCCCAAACAGATGGGACACATCGCAATAATCGGAAGCCCGGTGGATTGTAGTTCTTCAACCCTTCGATCCAGTACCTCTTTGGACAGTTTGGGAGATATGGATTCTGCCGGCCCCCCGCAGCAATTCGTAAACTCTCCTGAGTTTTTCACACTGACGCATTCGATATCAAGTTTTTGCAAAACCTTTTGCGGCACATCCGATAATTTTAGATATCGGCCATAAAAACACGGATCATGAAGGGTAACACGACAGGAACCGTTATGTGAACTGAGATTGATGAGCTCGAAATACGTCTTCACTTCAAAATTTTCGCCGGTATATTTCGGGTAAAGCTCTTTCAATGCATAGGTGGTATGCGGGTCCACCGTGATAATCTTTTTGATGCCCGCTCTTTTCAAATTCGCCGCAACGTATTCGGCATGCTGAACAAAACCGTCCTGATCACCCAGATCATAAAGGATAATACCGCTGTAATCATCCAGCTCCGGTTTATAACCAAAGTCAACCCTCGATTTCTTTAAAATTTTAACAATATCTTGCAGAATGCGATTTGATTTTTTCTTCTCCTTGCCGGATGTCATCAAGGCCAGTCCCATACCCGGAAGAAATTTGGGGAGATATTTAACATAATGCAAATAATTCGCCCATTCGGTGTCTTCATATTGTTCTAAATAGTGCGTTGTTTTGTCGATATACGGCATAAACTGATACATCAAACCGGTAAACAGCAGCGCATCGCCGTCTCTTGCCACGGATATATCTTTCCACCAGGTATTGGCCATAAATTTCGGTATTCCGAATGGACTTTTTGTCTTTTTTACATTATCGGCGATCAAATCTATGATATCTTTCGGGTTGTACATTTTAGGATCTCCTCCAATTGGCGATAACATAGCGTTTCAACCCCAATATAACTTCTCCCGGATCAGCTTCCCTTGGACAGGTCCGGCTACAGAGACCGCAATGAAGGCAACGCCAAAGCTCCTGTGCGTTCTCAAGAATCCGATCCCTTGCACCCAGTTGGATGTAGCGGATCATCTTCCGTGGAAAATGCTCGTATATCAGCGGACAAATGGCTGCGCAAGTCCCGCAATTAAAGCATTCAAGGGCCGTACTATCTCCAAAGCGACCCATCTCGTCCGTAAAATCGGGATGAATTAATGTCATATTCTTGTCTCCTTAAGAGAAGATCTACCTTACATGTTCCATGAAATACTCGGTTTAATGATCCAACCGAATCAGTGGCATTCCGGTTTATTCTTCAGCTTCTTCAACTGCGCTTTGGGTCAACACATACCGAAAATATCCGCCATCTTTTTCCCCTTCTATAATGTCACCGTATTTTTTTAGTGTCGCCAGATACCACAGGACCCTGTCCGAGGGCATCCCGGTTACCTCGGATATTTCCGGAACGGTTGCCGGTTGATTTTCGAGATATTCTTTTATGGCCTTTCGTTCTTTTTTCTGTTGTTTAACCTGTTGAGCAGCCTTGGCAATCCATTCTTTACGATCATCCCGCAGCTTTTTCATCGCCTCTTTTTTCTTCTTTTTTATTTCATCATCAGGGTTCATAGAAAACCTCTTATATGTTGCGCTTCAGTAAGCACCGTATTTATAATTTAACTCGCAACTTCTTCTGAGACAATGGCATCCACCATGGCTTCATACTGTTTCAGCGTCCATCCGTTCACATCGACGGCATTTTCAGGGCAAACCGCAACACAGGCACCGCACCCCAGACAGAACGCAGGCGTCACCTGGGCCCGCTGAACCTTCTGTCCGTCAACTTCCATCTCCACCAAACCCAACGCGCCTTCACTTAAACAGGCTTCAACACATGCGCCTGAACCTTTACATTTTTGAATATCGATTTCAGCCACAAAAGGATCGAGTTCCACATAGCCGCGATTAATCAAAGCGACAGCTTTGACGGCAGCACCGGCGGCACCGTTACATGCTTCGCCGACATCCATGGGCGCCTGACAGGTTCCTGCCAAAAAAATCCCTGAAACCGGCAGTTCCACCGGCCGCAATTTGGGATGAACTTCCAGTAAAAACCGGTCCGCCCCTACCGGAAGCTTTATCATATCTACGATCTCTGATATTTTGTTCGGCTCCATCCCTGTGGCGAGAACCACCAGATCAACAGGCACTTCAACTTCTTCACCAAATGTCAGCACATCCTTTGCTTTGACCAGAAGAGGGTACTCATCCGAATAACTGTTTTTCGAAATCTCCGGAGCCTCCTGGGCTTCAAAACGGATAAAAACAACCCCGTTGCCGGATGCCTGATGATACAGTTCTTCCTGTCCGCGCCCGTATGTTCGGATATCCCGATAAAATTCATAAACCCGGGTGCCCGGGCAGGTTTCACGAATGATGTTTGCCGCATTAAGAGTGGCGCTGCAACAGGTCCTGGAACAGTATTCGTTCAGATGCCCCGATGTATCCTCAGGATGAATGCCCGGGATCTGGCGGCTGCCCACACAGTGAATCATGGCAACGCTTTTAATTTTCCGGCCGTTGATCTCGAGCAAGCTCCTGCCGGTGTTATTTTCAGCCAAATATCGGATTAAATCGGAAAGTGTAACGACTTCTTTGAATTCACCGTAACCATACTCCCCCTGATATGGCGTATAAGATTGTATGCCCGTTGCCAGAACAATTGCACCGGTATCAATAACAAATTCCTCTGTTGCCGAAGGGACGGGTCCTGCATAAATACCGGCAAAGGGAATGAACTCACCGGATTTCATATCGGACATATTAAAATGCATCCGTTTTCCCTGATATGCTGCGGGTTGCGGCGGCTGCTTTTTAATACCCAATTTAAAATTACCCACATATCCTTCGAATTTCTCCATTGTCGCACAGCTATGAACCGTAATGGACGCATGATTCAATACTCTAACGGCAAGACTTGAAATAAGATGTGCTGCCTTGTCTCTTGTCGGAGCGATCTCATCCAAAAAAGACAGTTGTCCGCCGAGAAAAGGTGATTTTTCGATGAGTGTTACTTCAATCCCGCGGTCAGCCAGATCGATTGCCGCACGGAGTCCGGCAATTCCACCCCCGATGACGGTTGCGCGGGGCACGACATCAACACGAATCGGTTCAAGCGGTTTGAGACGGGCCGCTTTTGCAGATGCCGCTGAAACCAGTACCAATGCCTTATCCGTTGCCTTTTCACCGTGATGAACCCAGCTAACCTGCTCTCTGATATTCGCATGTTCATATATATAAGGGTTTGCACCGGCTCTGGAAATGGCACTTCGAAAGGTCATTTCATGCAGGCTGGGAGCACATGAGGCCACCACTACCCGATCGACTATACCCTTCTTCAGATCCTCCATGATCATTTCCTGTCCGGGATCCGAACACATGAACATGTTGGTTCTGGCCACTGCAACACCGGGAATTTTTTCTGTTCGATCACGAACCGCCTCCACATCCACATGATCGGATATATTGCCCCCGCAGTAACAAATGTAGACACCGACTTTTTCTTTTTGTTTTTCTGTTTTCGTCTCAGACGACATACCTTTATCTCCTGATTTCAGAGGCAAAAATAAACATCACGCCGCGTGGCCTTTGTGTATTTCCACCAGATACTTCGACGCTTCCATGGCGGCCGCACCGGCTTCGGTTATGGTATCCACAATATCTTTTGGACCGGCGGCCGTACCGGCTGTAAAAATACCGTCCATATCCGTCAGGGTGGGAGAAATTTTCGGCTGGACCGTTTTAATAAATTTATCGGAAGCGGCAGAAACCGGACAAACGCCTTCCGGATCCCAACCGGGTATCATCCCCAAAGATAGTACTGCCAGGTCATGATTCGCCATTGTCACCCCCTCACCGTCCTGGGCTTCGTAACGCACCATGACACTGCCGTTTATACCGGCATCTATGGCAGCCACTTTTGCTTTAACGAATTCGATTCCCATGGCCTTGGCGTTTTGATAAAACTGCTCATATCCTTTCCCAAATGCACGAATGTCCATGTAATAGATGGTAATATCAGCCAACGGCAACGAACCGGACAGAAGCATGGCCTGTTTGATGGCGTACATGCAGCAAACCCTCGAACAGTATGAAATCCCCATACTTTTATCCCTCGATCCGGCGCATTGAACATAAGCAATGGAATCCGGCTCCATCCCGTCCGATGGTCTCAAGACGCGATTATAAGGACCGTGAGGCGCCAGAAGACGTTCCATTTGAAGCGCATCGATAACATTGGGTATTTTCCCCATCCCGTATTGGGGTTTGTTTTCAACAGTTGTCAATTCAAATCCGGTTGCCAAAATGGCTGTTTTTGCCCGTATTGAAAAATCGATGGGTTTCTGAAAATAATCGATGGCCTCCGTGGGACACACTTTTTCACATTTTCCACACAGCATGCAATGTTCGACATCTATGATGGCAAGCTGAGGAATGGCATTTGAAAATGGGATATAGACGGCTTTGCGTGCGGAAAATTCACCCTGTTCTTTATCGCTCACATACACCGGGCATCCATATTCGCAGCGACGACAGCCGATGCATTTATCCTGATCGACATATCGCGGTTTTTGAGTGATAAAAGCGGTTAAATCATTGCCATGGCGTTTTAAAGACATTAAATCGCAATAGGTAAATAGCGTAATATTTTCATGATGTGCGGCAGCCGCCATTTTCGGAGTCGTGATGCAGCTTGAACAGTCCAGGGTCGGGAAAACCTTGGAAAGGCGGATCATTTTACCTCCGATGGAAGCATCTCTTTCTACTACGGCCACTTTATAATTTTGATCCGCCAAGTCGATGGCCGCCTGCAATCCGGCAATGCCGCCGCCCACAACAAGCGCATCAACATTCAATACTTGTTTTGATTCCATATATTACTCCCAATTGACACTCATCATCAGTCATTGGTTATTCACTATTCACTGCTTGAATTTCAGGTGGTCCAATTTCTTCGATAAGTGCGTTCATGTCATTGACTTCTTTGAGAAACGCTCGATTGCACACCGTGCAGATGGCGGTGAGTCGAAGCCTTCGTATATCCAAACTTTTTTCCTTCATCATTTTGTAAACCCGGTCGATTCGTTTTGCCAACGCATGATAGGCGCCCTCGTAGGGGCATTCTTCACCGCAGGACATAATAATGATTCCGCTGATACCTTTCTTGAAACAGTCCAGATAAAAATGTTCCGGAAAAAGTACCGGTGCACGAACCCTTAAAATGTAAGTATTGGCCGGATAAGTGGAGTGCGCCTGCCCCACGGAATTTGCACCGGGATAAGCACAGGTTTCAGTGGCCAGAATTAAAATCTTTCCCTTGGGAATTCCTGTGACTGGCATATTTTTACCTATTTTTTTCTACGGACAAAAATTCTATCATAACCATCGGCTCCGATATGCCCCAATGATTCATGGCCCACTTTTTTAGCCCACACCGGAATGTCTGAGCGAGTGCTGGAATCATTTGAAAGTATCTCAAGGATTTCTCCAACTTTCACTTTTCCGATGCCTTTCTTAGCTTCCAAAAGAGGGCCCGGACAGGCGCTTCCTCTGGCGTCTATCGTACTTGCTGCTTTAATGGTGCTTAAATCTAGCTCGGACATAATTTCCTCCTTTTTAGTCAGTGTCTCATCCATTTTCATGCGAGATACAGGTTTAAATTTCCTTCTTAATACAGATACAGTAATAATTCCCTTTTTCCTTCGTATCGACCACGGTGTAATGAACGGTTTGTAAAACCTTAAAAATCTCTTGCCGGGTTTTGGGATCATCTCCCATTACCTGCAATATATCTCCGGGGTTCATATCCCTGAATGCCTGGGTGACTTTAAGAAAAGCAAAGGAGGCAAGGGCCTCCCGGAAATCAAATTTATGCTTTATTTTCGTTTCCAATCTTTCACCATAATCGCTTTTTTTCAGTTTGTGCAAAGTTAATGCCAATGTTTTGAGACGATTTCATTAAATATGCAACTTTATGGTTTATTCCAGATACTTAACTCTCGATTGCCGGGGTTGTCTTTAAGTACCAGTTTCTAATATTCTTCCTTTGATTATCTAAAACGACCTGAGCGTTTTGAGCGATAAAATACAAGCAGATATGCTGCTTTAGGCCCTTTTGGGTTTATGGAACCACATGAAATTTTCACTTGAAACGTTAATGTTAAAATGTTAAGATTAATTCTTAACATATGTTAAGAATTAACAGGAAAAATTAACATGTTTGATCATGAACTGAATGAATACTGGAAGACCGTAGTGGATACCATCCAGGACGGCATCATGATTGTCGATAAAGCCGGAACCATTGTTTCGGCAAACAAGGCTTTTGAAAAAATTACCGGCTATACTCAGTCTCAAATCATCGGAGAGCCTTGCATTCGTTTGAACTGCCATACATGCGAAGCCGCCAGGAAAAAAAGAGGAGATCACTGGTGTGTCTTGTTCAGAACCGGTTTCGTTAAACAAAACAGATGTGCCGTTCAGAGGGCGGATGGCAATTATATCACTGTGTTAAAAAATGCTTCCCTTCTTTACGATAACCGGGGCAAGGTGATCGGCGCTGTAGAAACCTTGACCGATATTTCGGAACTTTTAAAAAAGGAAACCCAAATTGAAGCCTTTCGCAGAGAATTAAGCTCCCGGGACGGGTTCCATGGTATTCTCGGTGATTCCGGCCCCATGCATCAGGTGTTTGATTTGATTTCCAATGCAGCGCGTTCAGATGCACCGGTGATTATTTTTGGTGAAAGCGGAACAGGAAAAGAGCTTGTTGCCGCTGCAATCCATAAAGCCGGTTCAAGGTGCAAAAAACCGTATCTAAAAGTAAATTGTGCTTCACTCAATGCATCTTTATTGGAAAGTGAATTATTCGGCCATGTCAAGGGTGCATTTACCGGGGCTTTTCAAAACCGGAAAGGGCGGTTCGAGGCTGCACAGGGCGGAGATATATTTTTGGATGAAATCGGTGACCTACCGCTTTTAACCCAGGTCAAGCTGTTGCGGGTACTCGAAGAAAAAGTCATTGAGCGGGTTGGGGACAATCGACCGGTTCATATCGATGTTCGGATAATATCCGGAACCAATCGAAATTTAAAGCAGCTGGTGGATTCGGAGTTGTTCAGAGAAGATTTGTTCTACCGAATCAACGTCATTCCCATCACTATTCCCGCGCTTAGGGAAAGAAGAAGCGATATTCCGCTTCTGGCGGAATCGTTTTTTCGAAGGATTCGTCTGAAAAACGACAAGAATATCCATTCCATCAGCAACTTGGCCATGGAAACACTGATGAATTATGCGTGGCCGGGAAATGTCAGAGAATTAAAAAGATAGACGCCCTTAAACAGACCGGCGGCAATCAGACTAAAGCGGCGCGTATTTTGGGAGTCTCCCGCATTACGGTATGGAACCGGATGAAGAAATACGCCATAAAACCGGTTCGCAAATTTACCGAAGCTTCCTCTTAACAAAATTTTAAGTGATCAGGGGGTCCGCTTTCCCGTTGAACGATATTGGCGAAGCGGCTTCGTCATTTCAATGACCAGACGCGCAGACGTCGGAGGGAAACGGGGAGGCACACCCCCTGAACACTTACATAAAATTTGGTATGAAATTTGCTTGTTATTCTATCGGGGTGAAACTTGGCATTACCTCCATAAACCGTATTACCCCCTTCTTATTTGTCGATCGGCCCTGGAAAGTCATTTTTCAGGGCCGACCGGCATTTGTTCCATGAGATTGGATATGAGTGTGTTTTATGACGGTACGAAAGGTATATAAACATAAAACACACTTCCTTGATCGGGTTTGCTTTCGACCCGAATCATTCCATTATGGGCTTCGACAATACTTTTGACGATGGGCAGCCCGAGTCCGGTGCCGATAATGTATCGGGTTTTTTCATTTTTAACGCGATAGAATCGGTCAAAAATTCGGTTCAAATCTTCTTTTTCAATTCCCAGGCCGGTATCTGTGACACTGATGCACAGATGATGCTTTTCCGGACGAGCGGACAGGGTGATCTTCCCCCCTTCAGGTGTATAATTGATTGCATTGGCAATCAAATTGGAAAGCACCTCTTCCATGCTTTGTTGGTTGGCCAATACGGGCGGCAAATCCGGTAACGGATCCAGCTTGAGTTGTATTCCTTTAGCCTGAGCTTTGGGTTGATGAAAATCGACCTGATCTCTTAACAGTTCGGCCATATTAATACTTTTTCTTTCCAATGCAACCAGGCCGGTTTCTCTTTTTGCCAAATTCAAAAGTTCAGAAGAAAGGGTAACGAGCCCGTTAATTTTCTCTGAAACCCTGCCCAAAATCTCTTTTTGTTTTTTCGCAACTTTACCGGCCAGTCCATCCTGAATAACTTTGATCTGCGCCATAACGGAGTTCATGGGACTTCGAATTTCGTGTGCTACCATAGACACGAAATCAGATTGACGCTGATTCATTTCCTTTAGGTAGGTAATATCACTCAGAACGGTAATGGTCCCCAGATTCCGGCCGATTCGATCTTTGAACGGACGGCACCGAACGACATAGGTCGCTGTTGTTAATCCTTGTCCATTTCTTGCCATCTCCAATTCTTCGGTGAGTTCATTTATTTCACCCTCAGGAACGGAAAGCGCACGCTCAACCATTTGTTGGAGTTTTTCATGACGGACAAGTACCATAAAGGACTGGCCAATGATATCATCTCCCTTAAAGCCCATTATTTTCATAAAAGCCGGATTGGCCAACACCAGCCTTTTTTCAACATCCGTAACCATAACACCGTTGGCGATAAGATTAATGAGCACACGCATCCTGGATTTTTCATTCGCAATATCTTTGAGAGCCTGGGTGTGCTCAATGGCTTTATATACCACCAACCGGAGCTGGTCAGGAGAAAAAGGTTTTGGAATAAAATCAAAAGCACCTTTTTTCATGGCTTCGATCGAATTTTCAATGGTCGCATAGCCGGTAATGACAACAATAGATGTGTCCGGATGGAGCGCTTTTACATGTGATAAGACATCGAAACCCGATAGACCCGGCATCATCAGGTCCAGCAGGATGATATCAAAATGCGCTTCTTCAATCATTTTCAACCCCAGCTCCCCGTTTTCAGCCAGAATCACTTCAAAACCTACTGGGGTGAGGACTTCACGGCAACCCTCTCGAATCACCTTTTCATCATCGACCACCAGGATTTTGGGCTTAAATATAAATTGCCGCTAAATTGTTTTTCTGTCATGATTCCGGCTGTCTCCCCTATTTATTTTTTATAACCGGGATTTGTTGCTCATCAGGTTCATATAATGGAAGCTCTATCAAGAATGCGGTTCCCATGGGTGTCGATTTCTTAATTGAAATTTTGCCGCCGTTCTTTTTTATTATTCCATAGGATGTACTCAAGCCGAGGCCGGTGCCTTTTTCAGGTCCCTTAGTCGTAAAAAATGGGTCAAATACTTTTGATAGATTCTCTTTTGGGATACCACATCCGGTATCCGATATCTCAATATATGCTTTTTTGGCATTCTTATTCCGATATGTGCGAAATGTCAGGGTTCCTTTTCTATTCATGGCATCAATGGCATTTAATACCAGATTGATAATGACTTGGCTGAGCTGGTTTTGATCCGCATGAATCAACATCGTTTCCTGGGACATTTCTTTAACAAGTTTTATATTCAAAAACCGTTTCTGGTCTTTGATAAGGGTCAAGCTATGTTCCACCAGTGAATTGATCTGAAATGTTTCTTTGGTTGGAATCGTCTGCCGGCTGTAAGCCAAAAGACCCTTCACAATCTCTTTGCACCGGTCCGTATCATTGATGACGGACTTTAAATATTTTCTGAGCGGGTCCTCCGGATCCAGCCGTTCGAGTGCCAGATTCGCATAAAGCAGAATCCCGGTCAGTGGATTATTGATTTCATGGGCCACGCCCGCCGCCAACTGGCCCAATGCCGCCATTTTTTCAGATCGGTTGATTCGGATTAATGCTTCTTTCAGTTTTTTCTCTCCGGCAATTTTCTCCCTAAGATCATAAAATATCCCCGTGGTCGCCACTTCTTCTTCACCTTCATAAATAATGGTGCCAGTCATTTCTGCAGGTATGGTTTCACCCGTTGCGTTAACGACCTCAACCCGCATCGCAATGAGCTTCCCTCTTCCGCCAAAATTTTCGCTCCTCATTTTTTTCATGATCTCCTTTGCTTTTCCCGGCGGATAAAAAATCGCAGCGCTTTTTGTGCGGATAGCTTCTTCCATGGAATAACCGAATAGAATTTCCGCTGCCTGATTCATTAACAAAATATTTCCATTCATGTCTGCAACGACAATGGCATTGTGCGAGCTTTGGATGACCTTATCCAGAAGCTGTCTCATACGGATTGAACTTTTTTCCAGCGTAATCACCCGGGTGACATCGCGAACACACTCCATTATAAATTTAACCTTACCGTCATCATCCAGGATTGGGGAAAACATCCGATCCACCCAAACTTCCTCCCGGCCGTCATATTCCATTCGTCTTAAAACGGACTGCCATTTCTTTTCGGCGATCACTTTGGAAAAGGGACAAATTGCCTGAGAGCAGGGCTCATCCGTATTATAAAAAACCTGATGACATGTTTTG
>JARRRC010000048.1:0-711 GCA_037381105.1 Desulfobacterales bacterium | reverse complement strand
TTTTTCCAGAAAGGCTTTATTTGCAGAGATAATCACCTTGTTCGGTGTAAGAATAAGCGAAGGATAAGGAATGTTGTCAAAAACCCTCATTCTCCAGTCGAATTCTTCAGTGACCGTAATATATTTCATATCTGTAAGCCGGTGCCGATGATTGAACGTATCGGATTTTTTTAAATCCGTAATCCCAATGGTTATGGGGTCTCAAAAACTTCAGCCAACAATGGCCTGGCCTCACGCAACTTATTCTCAGGCAAGACCAGATAGACAGAAGCTCCGGAACAGGCAGCGATCAATATCGGTATCTTGTGATCGTCCAAAACCTTAAAAGCAATATCGGCAATTCCATACCTGTCTCCGAAATGAGGGCCCTGAAAGCTTATGAGTTCCACCTTATGCGTTAAAGAAAAATCTTTGCCGGAATCCGGATTGATTTTCTCTCCGATATAAGACACCGCACGATCTACCCAAAGCTTCTCAAATAAAATGCACAATCGCAAATTCCGATGAGTCGAATACTTTGCCAACATCAGATGAAAGCCGATATCAAGATCTGCCATTTCCATAAGCCAAATGCCCCATTGGGACATTTTACCCGGTTCGATTTCAATGTCCAATAAAGACAAATCAAAGATTTCTTTAAAGCCATATGTTCTCGGCTTAAGCTCCCAATAAACCGCAATCGTCTCCACGGCTTTTCCTTAAATTATTTTT
>JARRRC010000047.1:0-10351 GCA_037381105.1 Desulfobacterales bacterium | reverse complement strand
ATCTGCCGCCTGACCATGTGAAGGTGCAATTTGAAATAATTGATGACAAAACACGGAAAATCAGTATAATCCCCAAAGGGGTTAAGGGGGTAGATGACTTTAGGAAAATGCGTAAGCTTTTACCCTAAATGAGCGAAAGTCGAGGATGCCCCAGATTCAAGGCGTCCGAAGGTGAAGCTGTAGTCGTCTACCGCGAACTCTCGGCAACGAAGGAGATGGGGTATCATCGGCTTTCCCGACGGGTAAATAAAATATGAGGGACAATGCAAAATATGAGTCTAATCGTACAAAAATACGGCGGCACTTCGGTGGCCGATCTGGAACGGATTCGCAATGTGGCAAAACGAGTGGCCAAAACATTTGACCGGGGTAATGATGTCGTCGTCATTCTGTCCGCCATGGCCGGGGTCACGGACGGCCTCATCGATATGGCAAGGAAGATAACGGAATCTCCGGATAAACGAGAGCTCGATGTCCTTCTCGCAACGGGTGAGCAGACAACGGCGGCGCTTTTGGCCATGACGTTAAAAACGATGAGTTATCCTGCATTGTCAATGCTCGGCCATCAGGCCGGGGTGATTACGGACTGCACTTTCGGTGATGCACGGATCATCGAAATCGGCGCCGAATATATCATGAAACTCGTCCAAAAAAGAAATATTGTCGTCGTTGCAGGATTTCAGGGCAGTGATGTCAGCGGCAATATCACCACATTAGGGCGTGGAGGTTCAGACACCTCAGCCGTGGCGATCGCGTCGGCGCTCAAAGCAAACATCTGCGAAATATATACCGATGTGGATGGAATTTATACCGCAGATCCCAATATCTGTGAAAAGGCGAGAAAGATCGATCGAATTTCATATGACGAGATGCTCAATATGGCCAGCCTCGGTGCCAAGGTTTTACAAATACGCTCAGTAGGATTTGCAAAAAAATACAATGTCCCGGTACATGTTAGATCGTCTTTCAGCGAAGAGGAGGGAACCATGGTTGTTAGTGAAGACGCCGGTATGGAAAGTCTTGTTGTTTCCGCAGTGACACATGATAAAAATCAAGCCCGCATTACCCTGACAAAGGTTCATGACCGGCCCGGGGTTGCCGCTAGAATTTTTGCACCGATCGCCGAAGCGGGCATCGTGGTTGATATGATCATTCAAAATATACGTCCCGAAGGTCAAACGGATCTTACATTTACCGTTCCGAAAGCGCAATTTAAAACCGCCATGGAGATCGAACGGAAAGTGGCAAAAGAGATTGAAGCGGAAGATGTTTTGGGCGATAAAAACATCGCCATGGTTTCCGTTGTCGGGGTGGGGATGAAAAACCACTCCGGCGTCGCATCCATGATGTTTAACACATTGGCCAGGGAGAACATCAACATCATGATGATCAGCACGTCGGAGATCAGGATTTCCTGCGTCATTGAAGAAAAGTACACCGAACTTGCGGTACGTGTGCTTCATACCGCCTTTGGCTTGGATAAAGAAGATTAATCCGGGCGGCTTATGAAAAAATTTGATACTGAACAGATCATTTTCACCATCGTATTGGCGGTTGTCATCTTCGGCACCTTTATATGCAGAGTAGTTCATTCTTTTTAAAGAGTATCGGATGCATAGACATCGAAGCGAATCAGGGAAGCCCATCCCGTAAACACGAACCCGGTCTTTGACCTGAATCGTGGAAAAAATCCGTCATGAAGCAAAACTTCCTTGTCTTTCTTTTCATTGCCTTATCCTGGCTGTTTCTCACGGGCCAGTCCCGACCAGACACTCCTGAATACCGGCAGGCAAGGGAAAAAATGGTCCTATCACAAATCCGTTCCCGGGGCATATCCGATAAAAACGTCCTGAACGCCATGTCTGAAGTTCCCCGGCATCGCTTTGTCCCCAAAGAACTTGCGGCGCAAGCCTATGCCGATCATCCGCTTCCCATCGGAGAGGGTCAGACCATTTCACAGCCCTATATTGTGGCGCTGATGACCGAGAGTCTTAAACTCAAAGGTCAGGAACACGCTCTTGAAATTGGGACCGGCTCCGGTTACCAGGCCGCAGTTCTCGCCAATATCGTAAAAGAAGTGTATACCATCGAAATCAAGGAAAAACTCTACTCAAAAGCCGGTCAAGCACTTGAGTCATTGGGTTATATGAATGTGAAGACCCGCCACTCGGACGGTTATTTCGGATGGCCAGAAGCAGCGCCCTTTGACTGCATTATGATCACCGCTGCCATCGATCACATCCCGCCGCCTTTGTTGAAGCAGCTCAAAGACGGCGGCCGACTTATTCTTCCCCTTGGGAATCCGTTCAGTTACCAGAATTTAAGCCTTGTCACAAAACATGGTGAAAATTACACTGTTAAACAGATTACCGGAGTTCTGTTTGTGCCAATGACCGGGTACGCTCTCGAGCATTAAGATGATACTCGCGGCTGTATCTCTATTATCCTTTTCAGCGCTGTCTTTTGAAATACTCCTTGCCAGAATATTTTCCATCAGCCAGTGGAATCATCTGTCTTTCATGGTCATCAGCATCGCGCTCTTCGGGTTTGGCGCCGGCGGGACATTTTTAAATATCATCGATGCACGCAAAAAAGGCTGGGAAAAATATTTTCTCTCCGCCGGTCCGGTCCAAACCTTATGTATTTTTTTCAGCCTTTCCATCATCCTGTCATTCATCGTTTTGAATCGAATCCCTTTGGATTACTTCAGACTCCCCCTGGAACCGGTTCAGGTCCTATATCTTTTCACGGTCTATCTTCTTCTGGCGCTTCCCTTTTTCTTTACCGGCCTTGTGATGTGCATCGCTTATGCCTGTATCCCTCAAAAATCCGGCCATATCTATTTTGCGAGTATGGCAGGTTCTGCTCTCGGAGCGATTCTCCCGGTCATCTTTCTTCCTTTCATCGCCGAGGGGAACCTCATCATTCTTTTAGCACTCGTTCCTTTGGTCTTAACCTTTTTAACCCACCCGCATCCTGTCGAGAGTCACGCTCAAACAAAATGCATTTTCCATCCCAAAGGACAATCCCGTCGGCTATGGAGCATCTGCATCCTTATCTTCTCATGCCTGCTGGTTGCCAAAAGCGGACTGAACATTGTCAAAGTAACACCATCCCCCTACAAAAGGCTCAGCCAGATTCTAGAATTTCCTCACACCCGAATCACCAAAACCAAAAACAGTATTCGGGGCAGATTCGACCGAATTGAAAGCCCTCATATCCGATTCGCACCGGGATTAAGCCTGAAATACAAAGGCACACTGCCTGCCCAAACCGCCATGTTCAAAGACGGGGATCATCCAATATTCCTATATCGGTTAACATCGAAAAACGACATGCAATTTTCCAAATTCACCCTCCCTTACACCGGATACCTTCTTTCGCCGCACCCGAACCATATCCTGGTGATTCAAAACGGCGGCGGATCTGCCGTTCCATGCGCCATGGCATCCAATGCATTCGATATTACCATTGTCGAGCAAGAACCTCATATCGCATCATCAGTTCGGCGGCAGTACGGTCTTCCGGTGGTCAATCAGCACCCAAGAACATACCTGAGTCAATCCGAACGGAAATATGACGTCATCCACATTGAAAACTGGGGGACATCTCTTCCCGGAACCGCCGTCCTGACCCAGGATTATCTTTTTACCATCGAATCTTTTACGCAATATTTACGACACCTCGCCGACAACGGTATCCTCATCGTCTCCCGTTTCCTTTTGCTTCCCCCGGCAGACGCCATTCGTCTTTGGGCCGAAGCATACGAAGGCTTAAGCTCCCTTGCAATTAAAAAACCGGAGAAACATATCGCCATATTGCGCAACTGGAACACCTTCACCATGATCGTATCCTTACAGCCCTTCAACGATCCGGCCATGCTGGAAGACATTTCACAAACCTTGAATTTTGACATTGTTTACCTTCCCGGAAATTCAAGGAAACATATCAATCGATTTAATATTTTCGATGCGCCGTATCACTACATCGAAATTCAACGTCTTTTAAAAGCATACCAATCAAAAACTGAAAAAATATATTTTGAAACCTACCCCATGGATGTTTCCCCTCAGACAGACAACCGTCCGTTTCCTTACCGGTTCTTAAAGTGGTCCCAACTCAAAGCGCTTTACAAAATAACAGGTAGCAGATTTTATTCTCTGTTCCTGTCGGGCGAAATCATCGTATCTGTTGTTTTTCTCGAAGCATTGGGAATTTCTGTTATTCTTTTAATTTTCCCCCTTTTTAAAATCTTAAAAGAAACCCGAAAAATCCGCTTCATTCATGTATTGTACTTTATGGCCGTAGGGGCGGGGTTTATGTTTATTGAACTCTATTTTATAAAAGAATACATCTTTATTTTCGACGACCCGGTGATCACTTTAACCGTCGTTCTAACAGGGCTCCTCGGATCCTCCGGACTCGGTGGCTATTGGTCTCAACGGATCAATGCGAATCACTTTCGTACGGTTGTGGCGTTGCTGATCATGATCCTCATATTTATTGTTTTCATCCTTCATCCGATGATGAACACCGTCATGTCACTCACTAAATTTTTGCGCTATACCCTTGCAGTGATCCTTCTCGTACCGCCGGGATTTTTGGTAGGACTCCCCTTCCCTCTCGGCATGCGATATCTTTTAGAGCTTCCTGCCCATCGAGCATACGCATGGACAGTCAACGGGTGTGCGTCGGTTCTGGCCGCCATCGCATCCGCACAAATCGCGCTGGGCTTGGGAATCTCCGCCATCATGGTTTTTGCCATTTCTGCCTATTTTCTGGCATTCATCACACTTTGTTTCAAAAAAATATGATGTAAGTGTTCAGGGGGTGCGCCTCCCCGTTTCACTCCGACGTCTGCGCGCCTGGTCATTTCAATGACTTAGCAGCGGTGGCATTCCTGCCCCCTCCGCGTTCTCCCGCAAAAAAACCTGCGGGAGCCGCGGTCTCCCCCACTGCTAAGTCATTGAAATAACCAAGCCGCTTCGCCAATACCGTTCAACGGGAAAGCGCACCCCCTGAACACTTACAATATGATTTCCCTGATTGCAGTACAGAGAATCAGAGCAAAATAACCCTCCAAGCCGCCAAAGGGAACCTGACAATTTTCTCTTTTTGTGTTATGCTTTTATAGCAGTTTTTAAAAATTAAATTCATGTAACGTATAATGTGAAACGCTTTATAAACATATGAAACCATTTAGAATGAAATATCTGCTGATCATACTGTTGATCATAATCGGATTAATTTATTTTTTGAGCCCTTATGACATTCTTCCTGATTTTATTGTCGGGTGGGGCTGGATCGACGACATTATTTTCCTATACGCCCTCTGGCGGATTTTTAAACATTTCAGCCAGAGGACATCAGGCTTTCAGAACTATTATTATCACCAAAGCCGTCAATCCTTTGAAGACAATAATGGATCTTCTGAAAAAGAAACACACACCCAAGACACGCCAAATGATCCCTACAAGGTATTAAATGTTCCAAGGAATGCATCTCCTGAGGAGATAAAGAAAGCCTACCGGGAGCTGGCCAACAAATACCACCCGGACAAGGTGCTTCATTTGGGCAGTGAATTCAGAGAATTGGCGGAAAAACGCTTCAAGGAGATAGAAGAAGCGTATCGAAAATTGATGCCCAAATAAAGTGAAAAAGGAGTACGTGTTCAAAGGAAGGCAAAGCGTGAGCGGAAAAGAATTAAAAGAGGTTGTGGTACCCAAGGAAAACGCCGTCTTCTGGCTTGACGCTCACGGGCGATGGCATAACAAACACGGCGCATTTGAGCATAAAAAGATTATCGATTACTTTCATTCTTCGATTCGAAAGGATGCCGATGGGTATCATCTTTTTCAAGAACACGGCGACCACTTCATTGAGAAGGTGTATTTCAAATACGAAGATACCGCTCTGTTTGTGTTTGATGTCAAGGACCAAGATGATTCAGGCAAGATCCGCCTCATTCTGAATACAAAAAATGAGATTCCCCTGGATCCGAAAACCCTTTTCATTCAAAATGATAATTTGTACCTGGAACACGATGGCCATCGAATCAAATTTATCGACCGGGCAATGATAAAGCTGACCCATCGATTAAAGTTTGATCAACAACAATATCGCTTCGAATCAGACGAAATAACCTACGATATCCCGATTCGCGAGAATTAAATTTATAAGCGAGGCCGGCTGAAATTCCTTATGTGCCGCCATACTGCTTTTTGATTTTGACCCTGTCCGGAGATCCGTCTTCGAGGGAGGGGAAATCGGATATGAATTCAACATACTGGGGTTTTTTGTATCTGGCGATGCGCTCTCCCACAAACCGTATCAGCGCTTTAGCTTCTAACTGCTGACCGGCCTTTAATCGGCATACGGCTTTAATGCCTTCTTTCCATTTAGGATCCGGTACGCCGAAAACAGCCACTTTTTCTACGGCAGGGTGTTGTAAAATCGCCTTTTCCACCTCAACAGGGTAAACATTTTCACCGCCCGGCTTGATCAATTCCTTTTCGGCCTTGCGTCCCGCATACCAGAGAAATCCATCTTCGTCAAAACGTCCCAGATCTCCGGTATGGTGCCATCCTTCACGAAATGTGTATGCCGTATCTTCGGGTAAATTCCAGTAGCCTTTAAAAATTAAGGGGCCTTTCATGGTAATTTCGCCGACCTGTCCTGTGGGCACCGGACGGTCATAATCATCCACCAGACGGATATCCCCCAATGGAATCCCTTTCCCGGCAGCACCGGGCCGGTCATTGTATCTTCCCACGGTTGCCAGACCGGTAGTTTCCGTTTGTCCGTAAATGGAGTAAAACAACCCTCCGGTGACACGCTGATATTTCTCAATGGTCTCCGGCGTATCCAGTCCCATTACGGCCCTTACACTTTTAATATCCCGACCTGTTTTTTCATGTTGCTCAAGAATAGAGGCGAGGATCGGTGAAAAATCGAAAAACAGCGTCGTTTTTTTGGTTTCAATGAGTTCAACGGCTCGTTCGGCGTCGAATTTGCTCATGTTGACGTTCAGGGCGCCTGCCAAAAAACTGCTGACGACCATAAACAGCCCTCCCACGTGGAACATGGGAAGAAAATTTAAATGAACATCGCTTGCAGATAAATGAAAACAATGATTCAGGTGCAGTCCGGCGCATAAGAGATTGCCTTGGCTTAAAACAGCACCCCTGGGTCTTCCCTCCACTGCTGCAGTATGGATAATGACCAGGCTGTCATCGTCGGAAACATCTATGGCTTCGAAATTACCCGGGTTGTCGGTCAACGCATCAAATTTTTGAAAATGGCTGCTGGCGGAATCGAGGTTGTAATAATGTTTAATCGAAGGAAGACGATCTTTCATGCCTTCCACCAAATTTTGATATGCTGTATCAACAAAAAGGGCTTCAGGTTCACAATCATTTAGAATATATTTAATCTCTTCGGCTGAAAGCCGCCAGTTGACGGGCAAAAGAATTGCGCCCAGTGCGGCAGCTGCACCGTAAAGGAGGAAGTACTCAAGGCTGTTTTTACCCAAAACGCCGATCCGATCACCTTTTTTAATGCCGGTTGCTTGTAAACCACAGGCGAGACGATCGACCATCTTTTTAACCTGTAAAAAATTCAGCGTCCTGTCGGTATTCGCTTCATACCACGCAGGTCGGCCACTTGAGCATACGGCATTTCGAGAGATAAGATCGTAGAAAGTAAAATCGTACAGTCCCATAAAAACCTCGCTTTCCTTAGCAGCTATTTCTCAGGATGTACAAAACGATGTCTACCAGCGGCCGGGGGGGCAGGTGCCAGGGACCAGCCAACGGGTGCTGCCAACCCGCCATTTATTGCTGATCCCTGTTCCCTGTCCCCTGAAACCTGTTTTTTTATTTATCCTGGAAATGTCGCCTTAAATGTCGCCACTTTGGTTAACCCGTCTGCCTTGAACACGGCAGAACCCGCTTTGACATGAACCGGAACGGTATATTCCGGAATTCCTGTCCACCATTTTTCCAGTGCGGCCCAAGCATTGCTTCCTTCTGCTTTCAGCTTGAACCCGCCGGTGACCAAAAGGCTCAGCAAAGACTGCCTGACATCAAAATGAGCATGTACTCTTACCTGATTTGTTTTTCCGGCGGGAATCCACATGGTATCCGTAGAACCGACCGTATTCAGATCAAAGTCCTCAAATGCAACGGTAAACTTCAGGTTTTCCATCTTTACCGGATATGCGTTGGGGTTCTCAATATTAAATATAAACGCGAGATCGAGAGGTGCGCCAACATTGTCCGGCTTTCCCTTGGTCGGTTCAACCTTGTTGGAAAAATACCAAAATCCGAAAGCATGGGCGACTTCCATCGAATCGAGGGTAACTACCGGCGTTTTGAAATTGTTCTGGTCGGGTTTTACCGCCATTTGTGCACAACCCGCAAACAGGACGAAAACGGCAATAACACTCAACCATCTTATTATCATCGACTTTCTATACATTTTATTCCTCCCTTATTCCATGTAAAGGGTTAGGTAAGCCATCGTTTTCTTCGTTTATAATGTTTTACATCCCGAAAGCTCTTTCGGCCCCCGACATCGGTAAGGCCTAAATAAAAATCCTTGATATCGGGATTCTCTCGGAGTTTTTCGGCTGTGTCGTCCATAACGATGCGGCCATTTTCCATCACATAGGCATAGGGCGCCACATTGAGGGCGAGTTTGGCATTCTGTTCCACCAGCAGGATCGATATCTTCTCTTCCTGGTTAAGCCTTCTAATAATATTAAAAATTTCATGGATCAGAAGTGGTGCCAACCCCATGGACGGCTCATCTAAAAGAATCAGTTTCGGGCTGGTCATCAGCGCACGCCCCACCACCGTCATCTGCTGCTCACCGCCACTAATAAAGCCGGCGATTTCATTCCGCTTTTCTTTTAAACGCGGGAAATAATGGTATACCATTTCCAATCCGTCACGAATGGATCGGCCATATTTTCTCATATGCGCACCGACTTTCAAATTCTGCTCAACGGTCAGATGCTCAAATACCCGTCTTCCTTCAATGACCTGGACGACTCCCATTTTGGCGATCTTTTCGGCGCCCATTTTATCGATACGGCCTCCTGCAAATTCAATCGACCCGTCGGTCACCTCACCGTTCTCATGGCGCAAAAGTCCGGATACAGCCTTTAAGGTCGTGCTTTTGCCGGCACCGTTGGCGCCCAGAAGGGCCACGATGGCTCCTTTGGGAACCTCGATAGAGACGCCCTTTATCACCAGAATCACCTCGTGATACTTGACCTCTATGTTATTGATCTTTAAGATCATCCCATCATTCGACAAAGCCCTTGAACTCCTTTATGGTAAAATAATTTTAAATTTTCGGTTGAAGTTCGGATAACGAATTTTCAATCCTGAAATCTTCATTCTTCAATCGACAATGTTCAATCAGCTGACCATCCGAGCCACTCATGGGCCCATTTGTCCGGCCAGCGGCTTGCGTTTTTAACCTCATAAATCGGCACAATGCCTGCAACTCGATGATCCGTTGCCGTGAAGGTGACCGGCGCCGCTCCCAAACCGATTTCAAAATTTCTCATGGTTTCAAATCCGTTTTTCAGGATGCTTTCACCGCTTAAATCGCCGGCTTTATCCGCCCGCTTCATTGCTTCCCACAATATGAGCACATCGCCCCATCCCTGAACCGTATGATTGAGACGCTGATCCAGAGGAATGCCCGGGTTGTATTTTTTTGCATATTCTACCACCTTGTCCATCCCCGGAACGTTTTCACCGAAGAATGCGCAAACCGCTACGCCCATGACGCCTTCGGATGCCTTGCCCGCCAGTTTTGGCAGGTTTTCATCAAATCCCCAGTTGTTCACGATATGATCGGCTCCCAAATCCAGAGCATAGGCATCGCGCAGTGTGGCCGCCACCGACATGGTGGTGTTGCCGTGCCAGACGAGATCCGGCTTATATTCTTTCATGGCCAGAATCTGGCTTTTGGTATCAATGGCAAATAAGGAAACCGACTGGTCCGGACCAATATCGAATCCGAGCAGTTTCGCCTGATCCTTGATAGCCTTGATCGGCGCACTGCAGTAAGGAGAAGCAAACATATAAGAACAGATTAAACGCGGTTTTCTTTTCCCGTAATCTTTGTTTTTGGGCCATTTCTTGTCAAACCAGGCTGTGATGGCAGCCCTGGCGTTGGTTGAATAGTCAGTAGCAAAGAATAGATTGTAAGGTGTCTTTTTGGGATCCGTCAGGTGAGCGGAGTAGGAGGCAGACACATAAGGGATCTTATCCTTGGTAATGGTGGGTGACAGTGCCTCGGTATCACCGGTTCCCCAACCCAAAACAGCAACACA